>NZ_JBITXX010000002.1:613113-631695 GCF_044544925.1 Streptomyces sp. NPDC053431
TCCGCGGCGCCCCCGCCCCCCCCCCCCCCCCCCCCCCCCCCCCCCCCCCCCCCCCCCCCGCCCCGCCCCCGGCCCCCCCCGGGGCCCGGGCCTGTAACGCCGGCGGCCTGCAGTTCACGGGCAAGCCTTCAGTGCACAGGCATGCCCTCAGTGCAAGGCATGCCCTCAGTTCACGGGCATGCCGATGCCCGGCAACCACAGTCGGCCGTGGTCGTTGACCGTCAGCTCCCAGGCCACCAGCTCGTCCGGGCAGACCGAGCCCCGGCCGCGCACGTCGGCGACCAGCAGACGGGCCGCCGACCGCGCGGCTGCGGGGTCCTCGTCGGGGAACATCGCCCGCCACCAGCCGCCGTCACGTACCTGCCAGCCGCGCTCCCGCATGGTCTCCTCCAGGCCCGGCTCTTCGGCCGTGGTCCGGTGGTCCACCATCAGCGACAGCTGCCCGCGGTCCTGGCTGTATCCCACCCTCAAATGCCGGGGCCAGTCCCGCGAGCACCCCACGACGAAGGACGCCCAATCGCCCGGCACCTGCACGGGCAGCTGCTCCATCCAGGAGTCCAGGAGCAGTTCGAGCGAGGACTCCAGGTGCTCCCAGGAAGCGGCCGTGTGGTGCCCGTCCCAGCGGAAGGCCGGCCAGCCGCGCTTCTCCCCCCGGTACAGCAGCCAGAGATAGGGAAGGGCGTCGAAGCCGTGCGGCTGCTCCGGCTGCCAGCCGATAGAACCCGACTCCACGGCGGTGTACTCGCGGCCGTGCAGATCGGACGCCGTATGCACCGAGAGCGTGGCGCCCTGCGGGCCACCCGCCAGCAGCACCACGTGCGGCCCGGTGTGCCAGCGCACGCTCGGGCCGGCGGCCGAACCGCCGTACAGGGTGGGCTCGCCGAGCTCGGCCACCACTGCTTCGTACACCGGCCGCAGCGCCTCGCGCCGAGCGGCACGGCCGGACCCCGGCGCGTACGGAGCGACGAGCACGGCAGGCGCGTCCAGGTGGGCGTCGGGGCGGTCGTACAAGGCGCGTGCGCGAGCGGCAGCGCTTGTGGGACCGGGAAGGGAGGGGGACATGCCGATGACCATGACGCCATCGTGCCAGGCGGCCTCGCCGGACGGGTTTGCGCCCTCGCGCGCAAAGGTTCACGGGGAGTTCCCGTACGAGGACGAGGACGCGGTGTCCCCCGAGGAACGCGCCCGACACGGTGGAGACCGATTCGCGGGCACGGCGCACGGCGCCCGGCGACCGGCCCGCACCCACCACTGGTGCGGGCCGGTCACCACCCTGCCCGGGCCGTGCGGAGGGGGAGTCCGCCGGCCCCTGGTGGAGCGGTCCCATCCGCTCCACGTCCGTATGCCCTCGAACATGGCGACCACACACACCACTTCGCCGTGCAAGGCCGAGAGGTGTGACGTGCGATTTCGGGGGAGACGTGCGGCAGCGCCGCCGTGGACGGACCCCCTGAGTCGTAGACGGCGGCCACAGCTGGCTTCCGCGTACTGCCTCCGGCCGTCCCCCTGCACGAGCGCCGCGAGCCGGACCCGAGCACCGCCGCGGCCCGCCCCACGCCGGGTCGCCGTCGGAGGCCGCCGGTGGAGGCCGCCGGTGGAGGGCCCAGGCGGGCTGCCGGACGCAGGCGGCGCCGTCCCTCGATGACACGCACGCGCGTGCGAAGCCACGGCTACGCTCGTCGGCATGCTGAACCGTGTTCCTTTGAACGAGGCGCTGCTCTCCACCGTGGGCACCCCCGAGAGGGCCGAGGTCCTGGACAGCAGTCCACGATCTCGGGTGTGGCGGGTGCGGCTGGCGGACCAGCGGCTGGTGGTCGTCAAACAGGTCACCGACGGCGGAGACACGGGCGCCGACGCGGACGCGCGTTTCGCGCGGGAGGTCGCCGGGCTGCGTCTGGCGGGGCGGGCGACCGGGCCGGCCGTGGCGCCCGCGCTGCTGGCCACGGACGCGTCCTCGCGGGTGATGGTTCTCGAGTACGTGAACGACCTGGGCAGGAGCGACGACTGGATGCCGGGGTACGCCGAGTCGCTGGCCCGGCTGCACGCCCTGACCGGGCCTTCCGATGCGGGCGCGCTGCCGGTCTGGTCGGGGCCCACGGCCGCTGACGCGGAGTCCTTCCTGGCCCTGGCCAGGGCTCTCGACGTGCCCGTACCGCCCAAGGTTCCTCATGAACTCGCCGCTCTCCTGGAGCGGTTGGACCCCACCGACCACCATGCGCTGCTGCACGGCGACCCATGTCCCGGCAATGACCTCCGCACTGCCGACGGCGTCCGATTCGTCGACTTCGAGCGTGCCGCGCTCGGCAACGGCCTGGTCGAACTGGCCTACTTCCGCATCGGCTTCCCCACCTGCTGGTGCGCCATGTCGGTCACCGGGGTCCCGCTCACGGAGGTCGAGCAGGTCTACCGGACCACCTGGCGCGGCCTGACCGGGAGGGACGTGCCTGGCGACCTCGCGGACGCGTGCGCGGGCTGGCTGATCCAGGGCGACGCGCTTGTCGAGCGGGCCCACCGCGGGACGGTCGACCAACTCGCCCGGGTGCCCGCCGAGGACTTCGAGTGGGGCCACGTCTCCGCCCGCGAGCGGCTCGTCCACCGCCTGGGCGTGGTCGCCGACATGACGCGCGACCACGATCACCTCCACGCCCTCGGCCGCCTCAGCTCCGCCCTGGCCGACCGCCTGCTCGAACGCTGGCCGAAACTGCGCCCGCTGCCCACGCAGGACGCCCGCCCATGGGGCTGAAGCGCGGCCGTCCCCCTGCCTACGTCGCCGTCGCGGAGATGTGCTGCACACCGCCGGCCTGATAGCCACCACCATCTGGGAGACGGCGCAGCACGTCACAGGGGGAGCGGCCAGGGGGTGTTACTAAGCGTTGCTCCACCCGGTCGCGCCGGAGTACGAGTCGAGCAGGTCCACTACGAACACCAGCGTGGAGCCCGCCGGGATCAGCGGCGAGGGCGACTGCTTGCCGTAGCCGAGGCGCGGGGGAACGATGATCTCGCGCCGACCGCCGACCTTCATCCCCCGCACCCCCCGGTCAAAGCCCTTGATGGCCTTGCCGCCGCCCACGGCGAACTTGAACGGCTCGCCGCGGTCCCAGGAGGCGTCGAACTCCTTTCCCGACGCGAAGTTCACCCCGACGTAGTGAATCCTGACCACCATGCCCGGCTTCACCTCGGCCCCGTCCCCCACGACCAGGTCCCGGATCGTCAGGTCGGTCGGAGCGTCTCCCTGCGGAACGTCGACCGTCGGCTTCGTCGGTTCACTCATTGCAGCCTCATCACTCTCCGCCGAAGGCCCGCGCACGGACCACCGGGACATTTGGACCAGCCTATGATCACGCATGCCGAGCATGCCGAGCATGCCGAGCATGCCGATCCCGGGAGCACATCGAATCCAGGGGTACGTGGCGCTCACCCGGCACGCCGCAGAACAGCTGGCATCCGACCTCTGGCCTCCCCCTCGCCCGCGGTTCTTCAAGACAGACCGACCCCTGACAAGCGCCCGGATCCGACGAGGCCGCCCCGGCCGCTTTGTTCTACGGTTCCACGCATGGCAGTTCTGATCATCGGCGGCAGCGGTTTCCTCGGGAGCGAGTTGGTCCGGCAGGCGATCGCGGCCGGGCACGAGACGGCAGGGACCTTCGCGACCAGGCCGGGCGACGAATCCGGGGCCACCTGGCACCGCCTCGACCTGCGGGACGCAGGGAGCCTGGACGCCGTGATGGCCGAGGTGAGACCGACCCTCATCGTGAACGCGTCGAGCGGCGACGCCGACTGGGCCGTCACCGCGGAGGGCCCGGTTCGACTCGCGGCGGCGGCAGCCAGGACGGGAACCCGCCTGGTCCACGTCTCCAGCGACGCCGGGTTCTCGATCATTATCTGGGGTTCGCGGAACTTATCCGCAGTTCAGGCCGATGTGGGTGTGTGAGGGACGTGAGTCACGGGGCCCTATGCCTACTGATCCTTTCAAAATGAGTCAGCCGGTCACTCGTCGTCGAGCCGCTGAAGAACCTGCATGAAGTCACCAGCATCGAGCAGGTCGGCGAGCACCTGAGTCATGCTCTCGATGCCGGGGTCCCGGACGATCAGGCCGTCAGAGCACCAGAAGTAGCGACCGCAACTCCTCGCCTGTCTGGGACCACCGCTTCATCAGTCGCTCGACCTCGGCGAGAGTGAACACGGTCGCGCTCCAGCGGGAGCCGTCCGCTGTCAACCGCACCTCGACGTCGACGTTGCAGACGGCATCCAGATCCTCGCCCGCACTGGGCAAGAACGACGCCTCGAAGCGGTCTGTGCGGACGCGGTACCAAGGTTCATCCCAACCCTGGTGGACCTCGTTCCCTGTGTTGGTCATCCGGGGAGTATCTCGATCCGCCGCGGTGTACTCAACGGCTTTCCTGCCTGCACGGTGTGTCAACGGCTCTGGTCCCGGATCATGCGGCGGAGGCTGGTGCGGGCTGCGGCGAGGTCGTCCTCAAGCTCGGTGACTCGTTGCCGGAGCTGCGTGTTCTCCGTGGTCGCCTGCCGTTCCGCCGTGGACAGCCGCAGGTTCTCCTCGGTGAGCTCGTTGACGCGGTCGACCAGGTCGTGGTTGCCGAGCTGTTCGACCTGCTGCCCGAGATGAACGCGGGCCTGTTGCCGCAGCTGACCGTTCTCGGTTCGGAGCCGTTTGATCTCCTGTCGGGCGAGGAGCAGGTCGGTCTGCTCGCTGGAGGTGGAGACCTTCCGTCCGCTCCGCTGGTCCTGATGGTCCTGGGCGGCCTGGCGGGCCCCTGCCTGGTCGATGCGTTCGCGCAGGCCAGGGGCATAGACGAGCCAGCTGGAGACGTCCGCTTCGCGGGCGACCGCGGCGAAGGTGATGCGCCGGTTGTCGCGGAGCATGTCCTGGACGGTCTTGAGGACGCGTCCGCGCTTGTCGGCACTGTCGCGTTGACGTGCGGCTTTCAGGACCTCTGCGGGCGTCCTGGAGGGCTTCTCGGACGTCTCAGCCGGCATCCGGGGTGTCCTTGCGGATCACGGTCAACGGCAGCAGTTTGTGGTCCCGGCTCGCGCGGACCTTCCGCAGGACCGCGCTGGCTTCCTCGATTTCCTCGCGTTCGTCCTGGGGGAGGCTGCTGAGCCGGCTGCGCATGGTGTCGGCGACGGTCGTGGACGCGGTGATCTGGTCGGCCAGGTTGCGGACGACGAAGTCGTCGGCGTCCATGGCCTTGGCGGTTTCGAGGTCGGCCCGCAGGTCGTTGACATGCTGTTCGATCGCGGGCAGATAGGAGGGGTCGGGGCGATAGAAGCCGCAGCCGGCGCACTGGAACCTGATCGCGCAGGCCTTGCCGCCGGCCTTGACGTTGCTGGGCTCGCGGCAGTTACCGAAAGGAACGGCGACCGACTGGGCCTCGTAGTCGGTGGTGCTGGTGACCGGCGCCGGGCGGCCGGAACGGTCGATGGTGTGCCTGCGCATGGTCATGATCGCTTCTCGTTTCCGCTTCAGGGACACCTGGTAATACGACATCGTCGTGACGATCGACCGGTGGTCCATGAGCTCTTTCAGCACGTCAACCGGGACGCCGGCGTCAGCATGACGCTGGGCATAGGCATGCCGGAACGCGTAGGGGAAGATCAGTGTGCGGTCGAACGGCATCCGGCTGCCGTGCTCGTCGAGTTCGTCGCCCAGCAGCACCGGGATCGCCGCGACCCACTCCCGCATGGCGTTGGCCAGGCTGGATCCCATGTGCGCGATTCCGCTGCGGTCAGTGATCGACGGGAACAGGTACTTCCGGCTGCGGGAGGGAACCTCAAGCCGACGTCGACGGGCCTGCCAGGTCCTGATCACCGCGGCGGTCTCGCGGGTGATGGGGAGTTTGCGTCCGAAGCGGCGCTTTTTGACGTTGTCCCAGTGACTGACCGTCAGCACGTGCCTCGCAACCGGCAGATATGCCACAGTCACACGGACTGATGAGCCCATGTGCCTCACACAACAAGTGCCAGATCGCGACAGCAGATAAGCGGGGCCCAGGTCCACTACGACGAGACCTGCTTCCCCGACCCCGTCACCGCGTACGGAGCAGCGAAGGCAGCGGCAGAGACCGGCATCCTCGTCCTCCACCCGGAGGTCGCCGTCGCCCGCACCTCCCTGATCATCGGCCGTGGCCGCTCCGCGCACGAAAAGATCATCCACGAACTGGCCGCCGGCACCCGCGACGGCCCCCTGTTCACCGACGACGTCCGCTGCCCGGTACACGTCGCCGACCTGGCCGCCGCCCTCCTGGAACTCGCGGCGTCCGATGCCTCCGGCATCCACCATCTGGCCGGCCCGGACGCCGTGAGCCGTTACGAACTCGGCGTCCTCGTCGCCCAGCGAGACGGTCTCGACGCCACCCGGCTACCGACAGCCCTGCGAGCCGAAAGCGCGCTGCCCGGCGCCATCGACGTACGCCTCGACAGCACCGCCACCCAGCGAACCCTACGCACCACCTTGCGCGGCGCCCGCCAGTTCTGCGCCGAACCCGAGTAGCCGTAGCCCGATGCCCGGACTGGCGCACGGAGGGACGGGACGGCCAGGCCCACCGCAGGACGGGTGAAGCGACTGAGCCCGAGCCGGCCCCATTGGACAACCGCCCGAGTCAGCCTGGAGCGCGACAGTAAGAATGAACCTGTGTTCAGACGTGAGCGGCCGCAGCCGTCGACCGACGCCCGGCTTGACCCCTATCGCCGCGCTGCCGCTCGTCTCATGGACGGGGACGAGCAGGTAGGCGTACTGGTGATCCGAGTCACCACCTGCTGGAAGAGGGAAGGGCGCTTGTGGCGCAGGCGGTGGGAGGATCCGCGAGAACTTCCCGAGTGGGCGCTTTCCCGTGTCGGCCCCTCCCGGTATTTGCCGGACTTCGACGACGGGATCGTCTCCGCTGCGTCGCTGGACGAGGAGCTCGCAGACTGGGCAGCGGGGATCTTTCGACTAATGGGCCGGCAGTTCGGTCTTGCCTGGCTCGGCGGAGAGGAGGCCGAAGCCGCACATAGGGAGCATGGCTGGACGACCGACTGACCACCACTGCACGCTCAGTGGGAGTACCGGCCTTAGACGTCGTTTCTTATGGCGTGATCCTTCGTTGAACCGTGCATGACGGATCTCGTGGGAACGGCTGGTGCCGGACGAGTTGTGGGTGCTGTTCCGACGGGTGGTGCCGCCGCCTGAGGTGATACGTCCGCAGGGCGGCGGCCGACGCCGAGCGGGTGACCGCGAGGCCCTGGCCGCGATCATCTTCGTGGCGGCCTCGGGCTGCACCTGGCGCCAGCTCCCGCCAGTGTTCGGCCCGGCCTGGCCCACGGTCTACCGCCGGTTCGCCCAGTGGAGCCGGGACCGGGTCTGGGCGAGGCTCTACCGCGTGATCCTCGACGAACTCGGCGTCCGCGGACAGCTGGACTGGTCGCGGTGTGCGATCGACTCGGTCAGCCTGCTGGCTGCAAAGGGGGGCCGCTGACAGGGCCGAATCCGACCGACTGCGGCAAGTTGGGATCGAAGATCCATCGGATCTGTGACCGGAACGGGTTGCCGCTGTCCCTTGGCATCTCCGGCGCCAACATGCACGACAGCCAGGGTCTGGAACCGCTCGTGCGTGGCATCCCACCCATCCGGTCACGCCGCGGACCGCGGCGCCGACGGCCGGCGAAACTGCACGCCGACAAGGGCTACGATTACGACCACCTGCGCCGATGGCTGCGTGAGCGTGGAATTCGCCACCGCATCGCGCGCAAGGGCGTCGAGTCCTCACAGCGACTGGGCCGGCATCGCTGGGTGGTCGAGCGAACCGTGACCTGGCTGGTCGGCTGCCGTCGGCTCCACCGCCGCTACGAACGCAAGGCCGAACACTTTCTTGCCTTCATCGGCATAGCCGCAACCCTCATCGGCCACCGCCGACCCGCCCGCCTGGGGGCACCGACAGAAGTCGCTGACGAGCGGTGATAGAGCTGCTACAGCTAGGGCCATCCCACGTTGGTGGAGATCGTTTCCCACGTTCCTGGCGTACTGCGTGGTGCTTACGGCGTAGCTTCGGGGCAGTCGGCTGGGACCCATGTGGCGGTGGAGGCCACGGATCGAGGGCGGCATGACCGCACACCTACACCCGGCCGGGCCCGAGACCTCAGCACCGGATGGCTTACCGCTGCCGCGTAAGGATGTACCGCTCACCCGAATCCGGCTCGCCGATCCAGGTGAAGACCGTCGGGTGTTCCTCCGTACCGCCGATGTCCCAGCCGAGGGACAGGCTGTCGCAGTCCGCGATCCTGAGCTCGTACGGCCGACCGACACCGTCATTCTCGGTCAGCTGCCATTTCCCGGTGCAGTTGGAGGCACCGGACTGCTCACCCGTGGCCTCGTACTCGTTGACGCCCTTCGCCGTCACCGTGCCGTCCGCCTCGAAGCGGAGGCTTCCGCCGTCGCCGTCCGTCCAGGTGCCGACCATGTCGGCTTCAGTGAGCCGGGGCGGTTCGTAGATCTTGAGGATCCCCGAGCCGTACGCCGCGACCCCGACCGCAACCGTCACCGCGAACAACCCCAGACCGCCCAGCGCCACGCCCCCGAGCACCCTCCAACGGGCCCCGGCCTTTCCGGGATTCCCCGCCGCCCGGGCGCACAGGGTCGCGGGTACCAGCCCGACGATGAGGCTGAGGGCAAGGACGGGATAAACGAGCAGGTCGCCGGGGCCGCCGAAACCGGCCAGGAGCATGCAGGAGCCGATGAGCAGCGCCAGGGCGGCGGCAACTACCGCCACAGTGGCCAAGGTGAGCCGCCAGCTGTCGCGCCGCCCCGTACGGCGGGCCACCGCACGCCCGAGGAGGACGAGGGGAAGCACCGCCATCGCCGAACAGGCGAGCCCTGCGATCACCGAAATGACTGCCAGCAGGACGAGCGCGAATATGGTGCCGAGCAGCCATCCGAGGCCGCCTTCGCCTCCGTGGGACTCGGACTGCAAGCTGTACAGGACGGCGACCAGCGCGGCGATCACGGTCTCAGCCCCGATTGCCACAGCCCCGACGGTGAACACCGCGGCGTTCCCGCCGTCCGGAGGCCGCACGGGCATGAACCCCTGCGGCGGCACACCCGGATTCCCAGGAGCCCCCGGCGGTGTCAGCCCCCATTTCGGCGGCGTGGTCTGCGTCATGCGTCCCCCCTATGTCCAGGCACATCATGCACCTATGCACACCGGCGTGATCAAAGGGGGGGGCAAAGCGCTCGCTTCCCGCGATCGAGCAGCGACCCCGGCAGGAGGTCCGGACGAACCACGAAAGGTGCCCCGCCACCAGCGACTTCCGTCACAGGGCGAGGCACCTTTCGTCGGCGCTTCGCCTGGATGCGCAAGGGCATTCAGAGTGAGGTTCCAACGCACGAGCACGACCAGGAGCAAGCCGAGGGTGTCGGTGACGATAACCGCCTACGCCCTTCACCTTGAGAAGCCGTCGACTCAGCCGCACGTCGACCCTGAACTGGCTCGACACCGGACCACTCACTGGCGGTCAGACCTCGTAGGGCCAGACCGTGACGTTGTCCGGTGCCACGCGGACCTCGACCCACGACCCGTCGACACCGTCCGGCAGAGGCGAGGCGGCACGATCGAACAAGATCACCGAGCCGCCCACGTCCAGAGACGCCCCTCCGTCCTCGTCGAGACTGAGCCGGCCCCGCATGACGATGCGGTCACCGTCTTCCCACAGTTCAGACCTTCCGTCAGTGCTTGGCCGGGCGTTCTCGGTCCAGACGATGTCCTCGTCCACGGTCCACTCGACGTGGTGCTCTCGCCCCACCGCCTGGGGCGTCCCCTGCCAGAGCACCACGGCAGTGCCCACTGCCGAGCGCACTCGGACGAACAGGGGCCGCCCCGACCGGGCCGGCTGCACTGCCTCCACCTTGACCAACACCCGGCCATCATCCTCGATGGGCTTGCCAAGCGCCTTCGCCGGGACAAAAACGCTTGTCAAGGCGATGGGGGCGCGTGTGTGCAGCGGCGCGCCCGATCGGTGCGTGCTGTTCGCCAGCTCCAGTGCCGGGGGCTGGGCTGCTGTGCCATGCTGACTGACGCTCACGTGACGGGCGTTCGCGTGGGGGACGGTGGGGATGGCGTCTCACGGGGGTGTGGCATGCAGCCGTTGACCGCGACCGATCCGCGCCGGGTGGGCGCGTACAGGCTGCTGTACCGCCTGGGGGAGGGCGGCATGGGCCGCGTCTACCTCGGCCGGTCGCCTGGCGGCCGGACCGTCGCTCTGAAGGTGGTCCACGGGACGATCGCCGGCGACCCGGGCTTTCGTCGGCGTTTCGCCCGCGAGGTCAGGGCCGCGCAGTCGCTTCGGGGGGCCGGGACCGTACCGGTCCTGGACGCCGATCCGGAGGCGGAGGTGCCCTGGCTCGCCACGGCGTACGTACCGGGGCCCGCGCTCTCCGACGCCGTCATCGGCCACGGGCCACTGCCCGAGCAGGCTCTGTGGCGGCTGTTCTTCGGACTCGCCGGCGCGCTGGCGGGGGTGCACGGGGCGGGTCTGGTGCACCGGGACGTCAAACCGTCCAACGTACTGCTCTCCCAGTCGGGGCCGCTGCTCATCGACTTCGGCATCGCTCGGTCCGCCGACGAGACGGCGCTGACCGGTACCGGTCTGGTGGTGGGGTCGCCCGGCTACATGTCACCGGAGCAGGCGGAGGGCCGGAGTGTCGGCCCGGCGGCGGACGTGTTCTCCCTGGGGGCGGTGCTGGCCTTCGCGGCGACCGGGCGAGGCCCGTTCGGCGGCGGGTCGGTGGCCGAACTGCTCTACCGGCTCGTGCACCACGAACCGGACCTCGACGGGGTGGGGGGCCGGCTCGGAGAACTGGCCCGGCACTGCCTGGCCAAGCGGCCCGAGGACCGCCCGACGGTCACGGAGCTCGCCGCCGCGAGCGAGGAGCGGGCGGGCACGGGCCCCTGGCTGCCTGCTCCTGTGGTCGCCGCCATCGCGCAGAAGGCGGAGGAACTGCTCAACGCGGAGGCGGAGGAACCGGAGGAGGACGCGGAGCACCTCGTGGAGGAGCGGGCGTCCCGGGCGGAGTCCGGGCCGGACCAGGTGGCCACCACCACGCTTCCCCCGCACACCCCGCCGCCCACAGCGGTCCTTCCCGGCCGGTCACCGGCCGGGAAGGACCGCGCCCGCGCGGTGTCGTCGGCCGCGTCCTTGCGGCGGAAGGTTGCCGTCAAGGCCCTGACCACAGGTCTCGGAAGACCCCTCTACGGGCTGTTCTTCCTGATCCCGGTCGTCGCCCTCCTCATCGGCGGGTTCGACCTGCTGGACCGGGCGGCGCAGTACCCTCCCGAATCGGGACAGCCAAGCGGTGCGCACCAGTGGGCCATGAACGACTGGTGGCGCTTCCCCGTGGCACTCCTGCTGTTCGGCGCGATGATCTGGCTCCATGTCTACCGGAAGCGGCTGATGACCGTGCCGCCGGTGAGGGTCCGGCTCTGGTCGGCCGGGATCGGCCTGTACTGGATCGCGCTGATGGCGGGCACGGCCCTGCACCTGGTGTGGTTCATGACCGTGCAGGAGGACATGCCGTCCGAGGCCGGTGACCACCCTCTGCTATGGGTGGCCGTGCCGGTGCTCATCATCGGGGCGGGCATCTCACCCGTCCTGCTGATCGCGTCGGTGCTGCGGATCGTGAGGGCCTGAGCTGAGCGGTCGGAGAAGGGCGCCGAGCGGGGCATGACCGTCCTGACGGACCTCCGGGTCCAGCGGCGGCACGATGGGGCTGCCGAGGTCGGTGGAGGAGGTCAGGGATGTCAGGGATGTCAGGGATTCCTCCTAGGGTGCTGCACCCTTGTCAGTGAGGGGGAGTCGGGCTGGTTGATGCCCAGGGCGACAGCTCCGCACGGCGATCGCGCCGCCGTCGGAGTCTTGCTCCCGGGGTCAGCCCCGCAGGGTGGCGACGGCCTTCTCGATACGCCGCTGGCGCGTCTCCGGCTTCTTCGCGCTCTCGATGGCGCGCACGTGCTCGCGCTTGTGGCTGTACGCAAGCCTGTCGTAGGCGGCGCGGGCGACCGGGTCCTCGTCCAGGGCCCGGGCGAAGTCCGCAGGCTCGACGACGACGCGCGGCTCGGTGTCGAGCTCCACCTCGACCTCGACCTCGTCGCCGATCTCGACACCCGCGGCCTGCCGGTTGGCATGGCTGAGGCCGAGCAAGTGGCGGCCGCGCAGCAGTGCGACCCGGCTCTTCCACGAATGCCCGTTGACGGTGATCGTCACCGGCGGCCGCGCGCCCCCGCCGAGCGCTGCCACCACCTCGGGTGGAACTTCCAGCCCCCGCATGGGCTCAGGCGGCTCGACGTGGGCCCGAAACTTCATGGTCTTCTCCTCTTTCGTCCTGCCGGTTCACCGCGGGATCCCGCCCGCCCGGCTCCGATCGCCGCTCTCGCTTCCCCCCGGCCCCGGGGCACAGCTCGCCCCCGGATCACGCCGTCCGGTACGGCGGCGGGGCAGCGCCCCGCCGTCCCGAACGGCCGGAGACGAAGATCGCGGCTACTCCGCGTAGGGCTGGTCGGTTCCCTGGGCGCTGTAGCCGAGGCTCCAGATGTAGCCCTCCGGATCGGCGAAGGTGCCGCCGTAGCCACCCCACGGCAGAGCGCCGGCGGGCTTGAGCACCGTGGCGCCGGCCTTCTGGGCCTCCGCCATGATCTCGTCCACCCGCGTCTCGCTGCGGACCACGTAGGTCAGAACCAGGCCGCTGAAGCCGCTGCCTTCCTGGTCCGTGCCCACCTGGTCGGCCAGGCCCTCGCGGCTGTAGAAGCCGACGGGCGAGGCGCCGTCCGAGGCGAAGAACACCGAGATGCCGAAGTCGTTCTGGATCTTCCAGCCGAGCCCCTCGGTGTAGAACTGCTTGGCCCGGTCCATGTCCCGGACGCCGAGAAGGATCGAGCTCACGTGCGCCTTCATGTTCTGCTCCTTGACTTGTAGACAGATGTATACGTGCTGGACATCCGGGGCAGGGCCCGTATGCCGAATCGGCGTGGGTTCGCCGGTCGATCGATGTGACGGGGCCGGGCTTCAGGGCGCCGTGGGGGCGAGCGACGCGGCGGCTTCCCAGACGAAGCCGTCCAGGTCGGTGAAGGCGTCGGTGGTGCTGCCGAGGACGATGCGGTGCGAGCCCGTGCCGTCGGCGGGGACGCCGAGGTCCTTGGCCAGCGCGCGGCGCTTGTACAGCGCCAGCTTGACGGGGCTGGACTCACCCGGGGCGAACTCGACGTACTTGCTGCCGAAGCTCTTGGCCACCGTCAGGCCCCGGTCGGTGTAGAACTGCTTGGTGGCCTTCACGGCCTCGACGCCGATCAGCAGGACGATCTCGTCGATCACGCGGGTGTCCGGGCCGGTGTCCTTCTTCGCCGAGGTCGCGATCTTCCAGATCGTCCCGTCCAGAGCCTGGACGACGCCGCCGTAGCCCCACAGCGACCTCGCGGCGGGCTTCAGGACCGTGGCGCCGGCGTCCACGGCGGCGCCGACGAAGCCGTCGACGGTGGCCGGGCCGGACACGGTGAGCGCCAGGGTGAAGCCGCGGAATCCGGTGGAGAGCGCCTCGGACTGCCGCAGGCGCAGGTACGCGTCGACGCCGAAGGCGCTGTAGAAGCGGCGGGCGGCCTCGAGGTCGGCCACCTCAAGGGTGACGGACGCGAGGGACGTGACGGCTGCGGTGGAAGTGGTGGTTGCCATGACCATCACGCTAGGGGCTGCGGGGCGACCGGGGCTTCTCGAATCCTGACCGGTCTCGAGACGCGCTTCGCCACACATGAGTGATCGCCTTCGCTCCGGGCGTGCCGGTGCCGCGTGGTGAGCCGGATGCGCGATCCGACCAACCGACCGAGGGATCGGAGACGGAGGTCGGGTCCGCATCCCAGGTGGACGGGGTCTGGTCGGGCCGAATCACTGCCAGGGGACGACCTCCACGGAGTCCGGCCTGGGAAACGGCATCATGTCCCAACCCAGCGGCCAGCCTTCTCCACGCAGCTCGGACGCCTCGACCACCAGCCGCCGGGGAACCCGCCAGGTCCACCAATTGGCGCCGACCTCAGAACGCCCGGGCCAGGGCACCGTGGCCCGGCGGTATCGCTCGTCGAAGGCGTCGAGCTCCGGTCGTCTGATCTCCTGGACACGGGCAGGGAGCATCGGCCAGATCTTCGCCAGCGAGCTTCGGCACCAGAGGTCGTTGTGGAGCTCGGGCGCGCACCAGCAGTAGCCTTCCTCGACTTCGTCGGCCATGCCTCTCCAGTGCGCCAACAGCCCGTCAAGGGAGACAGGTTGTCCACCCGCCCACGTGGGCGCGACCGCGGTGAAGGCGGCGCGCACGGCGTCGTATTCGTCTGCGCTCAGCGAGAGTCCGTCCTCGCGCTCGTTCGCTCGATCCATGCAGCGACTATCACCTGCGGGCAGCACTGTCTGCCATCAGGTTTCTCCCTTGACGCCGGACATTTCGTGGCCTCGTGGCGACGGGCGTCGGGCGACGGGCGACGGAGACCTGCGGCGGGCGCTCCGGGAAAGGCCCGAGCCCGGCCGGTCATGTCGACTGTCGGCTGTTGACGCAGGGTCAGTCGGCTGGAGAACGGGCCGGTGCGGTCCGGAGGTGAGCGACGTGGGCGCGGTGACGGGCCCGCTGGATCCGCCGCTCCTCGGCCTCGGCGAGCACGGCGATCCCGGCCTCCTGCCCGGCGTCGAACGGCGCCGGGGAGAAGCGGCCGCCGGAAGCACGGACATGCCGTTCCCAGTCGTCCTGCCAGAACTCCACCGTCCAGCCCGGCCACAGCGTCGGCACCTCGTACGCCCGCGGGCAGGAGGAGAGGGACCACCAGCCCAGGCGGCGGCGCTCCGGATCCAGGTGAATGCCGGAGTTCACGTGCAGGTGGCACGCTCCGTGCTCAGGGGCGTCCGCCAGGCGCTCGAGCAGGGGGGTGCCCTCGCGAACGGGGTGGTCGAAGGCGTCCGAAGCGACGTGGCAGCGGTCGGTGCCGACCGTGACCACCACATCGCCCGGGTCGGGTCGGGCCAGATCCTCGTCCTCCGGAGCGAGGAACGGGGCCACGAAGAGGGCAGCCGCGGGGCAGCGGACGTACTCCGGATCCAGGCCCACGTAGCCGCGCAGTTCGGCCGGGCCGTCGTACAGCCAGCGGACCTTCCAACCCTGCCACGTCGCCCGGATCAGCTCGAAGGTGGCCGCGCGGTGCCGGAGTTCGGTGCTCGGACCCTCCCATGCGAAGAACAGGAGAACCTTCTGCCCGAGGTCGAGCAGCACCCCGCCCTGGGCCATGGCGTCGTCCAGCCACCACCCGTCCTGGCGGAGTTCGGGGAGCATGGCGAGAACGGCCTCCGGTCCGCCCAGCAGGTCGAGGTCGAGCCCGACCGCCCAGCCCGTCCGGTACAGCTCGTGCGTTCCGCTCTCGCGGACCACGATGACGTTGGCTCTATCTCCCATGGGGACAGGATGGCCAGTACCACGGCTGCTGACCACCGGGTTCTCGGTGACTCAGGGATGTGGCGTTGGGAACTCGTTGATCAGTGGCCGGAGCGGTAGGGACCGTAGCTGCGCGCCGGTCAGGCAGCCGTCGACGACCCCGGCGCCTCCGGCGACCCCGGCGCCTCCGGCCTCCGCAGGCCCTGCCGTCCCGGCACCTGCCGTCCCGGCACCTACCGCCCGGCTCCGGCCGGCGGGCACCTGGTCGGCGTGGCGCGCCGCTCTCCAGCGCGCCGGAGAGGATCGGGCGGTGAGCGTCACCCACCTGCCGGGCGCTTGGGGGCGGGCGGCAGCGCAGAAGCGGCCCATGATGGAAGAGAGCCCAGCCCGGCAGCCGAGGAGAGGGTCGTCATGACGGAGCCGATCAAGCCGCACCCGCTGTTCGCCCGCTTCTACAGCAGGCTCGCCGGCCCCGCCTTGGACAGGGCAGGGATCGCCGAACACCGGAGGCGGTTGTTGGGCGGCCTGGCCGGCGAGGTCCTCGAAGTCGGCTCGGGCAACGGGCTGAACTTCCCTCACTATCCGCCCGGCGTGACCCGTCTGGTCGCCGTCGAGCCGGAACCGACCCTGCGCGCCCGGGCCGTACAGCAGGCGCGCAGGGTCACTGTCCCGGTGGAGGTGGAGGCCGCCCGAGGCGAAGAGCTCCCCTTCCCTGACGCCTCCTTCGACGCGGCCGTGGTCTGCCTCGTGCTCTGCTCGGTGGCCGACCAGCAGGCGACCCTCGCCGAGCTGCGCCGCGTGCTCAGGCCGGGCGGGCACCTCCGCTTCCTCGAACACGTGCAGGCCGCCTCGCCTGCCATGCGCACCGTACAGCGCGTGCTCGACGCCACCCTCTGGCCGCGGCTGATGGGCGGCTGCCACACCGGCCGTGACACCGAGTCCGCGATCGCCGCCGCGGGCTTCACCATCACGGCGGTCGACCGCTTCGCGTTCCCGCCCACCCGCGTTCCCATGCCGGCCACCGCCCACATCCTCGGCACCGCGGTACGCACCGAGTAGGGCAACCTGCGCCACGCAGGCCGGTTCGCGAGCAGGAGGAGCCGCCGCACCCGTCTCGGCCTCCCGTGTTGCGGCCGGTCGGCGAAGCCGCAGTGCCCATGGCGGAGGGTGGGCAGCAACGCCTGCCCTGCCGGCGTCACGGCCTTCCCTCCCCGCGACGCCGGCTCGGCCGCCTCGGGTGGGCCGCCTCGGGTCGGCAAAATGGGTTGAGCCTTGTCCGCGGCACCGACAGGATCGGGTACACCGATGAATTCTGCCCGGCGCCGCGGTCTGTCAGTGTGACCTGCCACGTGCGGAGGCCACTCATATGACGGAAGGCACCATGCTCGCACCAAACCCAGCACCCCAACTCCCGCCCGCGCGCGTCACTGCGCTCCTGCGGATTCTCGTGCTGTCCACGTTCGTCGTCCTCCTCAACGAGACGATCATGGTCAACGCGATCCCGCGACTCATGCGCGAGTTCGACGTCACGGCGGCGGCCGGAGGCTGGCTGTCCACTTCCTTCATGCTCACGATGGCGGTCGTCATCCCGGTGACGGGGTGGTTCCTCCAGCGCGTGACGACTCGGACCGCCTTCAGCCTGGCCATGGCACTGTTCCTCGCCGGTACGGCTCTGGCCGCGGCCGCGCCCGCCTTCCCCGTGCTGCTGGCGGCCCGCGTCATCCAGGCCGGCGGTACCGCCGTCATGATGCCGTTGCTCATGACGACGCTGATGACCCTCGTGCCCCCGCACGACCGCGGCCGGGTCATGGGCAACATCACTCTCGTCATCTCCGTCGCGCCCGCCCTCGGCCCCGCGGTCTCCGGTGTGCTGCTGCAGCTGGGGACATGGCGCCTGCTGTTCCTGGCCGTGCTGCCCATCGCCGCAGCCATGGCCATATTCGGTCGGCGGAAGCTGGTCAACATCGGCGAGCCGCAGGCCGGCCCGATCGACTGGTTGTCCGTCCCCCTGGCGGCAGCGGGCTTCGGGGCACTGGTCTACGGCCTCAGCGAGCTCGGCGCCGGGGACGCGGCCCAGGCCACCGTTCCTCCGGCCGCCACGACCCTGATCGGCGCCGTACTGGTAGGCCTGTTCGCGTGGCGACAGCTGCAACTGCAGCGCTCGTCCACGCCCCTGCTGGACCTGCGGACCCTGACCTTCCGTCACTTCTCCGTGGCGCTCGCCCTGATGTGCCTGTCCTTCATGGCTCTCATGGGCGCGTTCATCCTGCTGCCGATGTACCTGCAGGAGGTGTGCGGACTGACCTCGCTGCAGACCGGGCTGCTCCTCATCCCGGGCGGCCTGACCATGGGCCTGCTCGGACCCCAGGTAGGCAAGCTCTACGACAAGCTCGGCGCGCCTCGCCTGGTCGTACCCGGAGCCGTGCTCACAGCGCTGTGCCTGGCGCTGTTCGCCCTCACGGGCGAGCAGACGTCGCCGTGGCTGGTGCTCGTCCTCCACGTGGCCCTGAGCGTCGGCATGGCGTTCGTCTTCACCCCCATCTTCACCTCCGGTCTGTCCGTACTGCCGCCGCACCTGTATCCCCACGGCTCCGCCATCCTGGGCTCGCTCCAACAGGTAGCGGCCGCCGCGGGCACCGCCCTGGTTCTCAGCGTCATGTCGGGACATGCCAGCACGGCGGCAGCCGAGGGCGCCGACGCCACCGGGGCCCTCGCCACGGGCATCCGGTGGGGATTCGGCGTCGGTGCGGTGCTCGGCGGACTGACCGTGCTGATCGCCCTGCTGGTCCGCACCCCGCCCGCTCCGCAACAGCCCGCCGCGCCGGAGACCCAGGACGGAGACGGCACCACGCCGACCCCGACGCCCGCCGCCGGCGGCTCGCCGACCCCCGAGACGCCCTGAACGTCGGGCCGCCGGCGCGGTGGGGTCGGCGTGGTGCGGGAGGCTGATGCCTCCCCGTCACTCGCCCCACACCGACCACGTCAGCAGCGGGGAGCCGGACTTGCTCACGCCGAAGAGCCGTCCGGGCGATCGAGTCGGGGGGCCCCCCCCCGGCCGCCCCGCGCCCGCCCGCGGGCGGGGCCCCCCCCGCACCGCCGGGGGGGGCGGCCGCGGGGGGGGGGGGGGCGGGGGGGGGGTG
>NZ_JBITXX010000002.1:631705-663421 GCF_044544925.1 Streptomyces sp. NPDC053431
GCCCCGACACTCGCCCCCCACCGCCCCGGTCTGCGGGGGGGCGGCGTCTTTGCACCCGCCCATGCGCGGGGGGGGGTTGCGTGGGGGGCGCCCCCGCGGGGGCCGCCCGGCTCCGTCCGTCGTCGGCTCCGCACCGTCAAGGCGATGCGGAGCCGGCTCGGTCGGGGTCAGACGGTGATCGGCTTGCGGTAGCGGACGTGCTCGTTCTGGCGCCGGAACCCCACGCTCTCGTAGAGGTCGTAGGACCGGTAGGGATTCGCGGTCCCGGTGTACAAACGGGCGGTCTGCGCTCCGTGGTCGCGGAGGCATCGCAAGCCTTCCAGGAGCAGGGTCCGCCCAAGTCCCAGACGCCTCGACTCTTTCCGGACGCTCAGTTCTTCGACCTCGCCCACGTTCGGGTCCTGCCGACGGATCGAGCACAGGGCGACACCGGCCATATGCTCCCCGTCCCAAGCAGCCCGCCAGCAGGCCGGGTCGGCCGTGGCGAGGAAGCTCTCGAACGTCCACCTCTCGGTGAAGGCGGCACCCGCGTAGGAATCGACGACCGTCTTCCAGGCCGCGCGGTAGCTGTTCGGGTCGATGGGACCGACCCGGATACCGGCCGGCAACGGCTTGCCGTCAGGGAGCTGCCGGAGATCGGCCAGCTCCAGCTCTACGAGGCTGAAGACACGCCGGTATCCAGCGTCGAGCAGTAGTTCCGTTGCGTCCTGTTCAGAGGCCATGGCGTTGGCGCCGAGCACGGCCGTCTGTGCGGTTCCGTGCTGCTGTACGAGCCGGTGGACACGGCTTTCCGCCCAGTTGAGCATGGCCGAGCCGATGCCCTGGCCGCGGTGCTCAGGCAGCAGGTAGCCACGATGCAGGTACAACCGCGTCCCGTCCCTCTCCTGCCACCACCTGATCGTCGAGTAGCCGACGACACCACCGTTGTGCTCCACCAGGACCTGGTTCCGGGACGGGTCGTCCAGCTTGGCCGAGGCGTCGGCGATCTCGGCGGCCGTCGGGAGACCTTCCACCACCGAGCGGGCGTCGATCCGGTCCCGCTCTGCACAGCCCAGCCGTACGGCGGCCATGGCGCCGTCGTCTGCCTGACCGTGATACGGCCGGAAGGCATAACCAGGCACCCATTCCAGCGATGCAAGGCCTTCGCCACTGCTCACGCCCACACCTAGACCCCCGTTACGTTCGACATTTGGACAGCGGTGTCATCGATCACGGAAGCGTAGGCCGTGCGGGTTGGGGCGCCTCGGCCGTTCGATGCGCGCGTGAGCCGATCTGGCCGGCGTACCGCAGATGAAATCAGTGGGGGCGGCGTCCGGTCAGCGCCTCCCACCGGTCGAAGGCCGCCTCTCGCTCTGCGAGTGCCTTGCGCAGCTCGGCACTGTTCTCATGCCGGGCGGTCACCTTCTCCAGCGCTGCCCGGGCCGTGTCGACGTCTGCCGTGTCGGCCCGCGCCTTCTCCAGGTTGGCGTCGGCTTGCTGAATCGCCTCTGCCCGCTGTCTGCGGAACTTCTCTTCTGCGGCGACGGCCTTCTCGATGCGGAGGCTGAAGCGGCGGACATCCACTTCGGCGAACTCGGCCCCGTCGAACTCCGCGAGTTCCGGACGGCCGTCGGATGTCCTGAGGTAGATGAACGTCGTGTCCGTACTCCTGGCCACTTCGAACCGCACCTCAAGGCCCGCCAGCGCCATCTCCTGCTCCTCAAGCACGGCAACGTGCTCGTAGAGCGACAGCTTGCCGAGTTCCTCGGCGAAGGCGCCACGGCCGGCGCTGCGTAAGCGCTTCAGCTCTCGAACGGCCTGCTCAATTCGGTTCTCGTAGGCCCGCTCAGCACGCGTCAGACGTTCTTGGGCGGCCGACACCTCCTGACTGGCCCTGCCGCGAACCGTGTTCACGGCGGCCCGGGCCCGGGCAAGGTCCTGGCGATCTGCCTTGTGGACCGCGGAGAAGGCGAAACTCCAGCCGCCGGGATACTGGACGAGCTGCCACACCCCCCACGCTGCACCGCCTATCAGGACTGCCGCCAGCACCAAGGTCACGCTCACCTGCACCCTCCCCGTAAGCCACGACCGCGATCTGACAGCACGGCCTCAACCCCGAATATCGAGAGTCGTTGAGGCGGCGTCAATGACGCCCCACAGCAGGGGGAGAGGCCCGGTGAGCGTTTCAGTGGTGCCTCTCTAGGGTGAGGACAGTTGCGGCGATTGACGTCATGCGGTGGGGGCTTACGCGGGACCGACGGAAGATGTGCCGGACTTCGGGCCTGCCATCCCGCGTTTGACGGTGCCCGGGCCTGGGCTGGGTACGGGGCGCCGCCCGCACAGGCGACCGGACCGCGCCGCTCGGAGCGGATCACCGGACCGGATGGGGACGCGGGTCGGGCGGGTCAGCCGGTCGTGAACGAGTATTCGTCGTACATGCCCAGGAAGGCACTCGAAGACCAGGCCGACGACGACGGTGTCGATGGCGAGGCCGAAGAGGAAGAGGCCCGCGGAGAAGACGGTCTCGACGGCATTGCGCAGCACTGATTGGCAGACGGCCACGGTGCCGGGGCGTTTCGGGTGGTAGGCGACGAGGATGACCTCGGAGCGGCTCTGGTCGTACATGGCACGGCTCTGGCCGTGCAGGTCCGTGTACACGAAGTTCCCCGTCGCGCCGAACAGGTCGGTCGTGCCTTCGCTCCGTACAGCCTCGACAGTGATGCCCTTCCGGGGCAGGTACCACTGGTTGCGGACGATCTTCAGCCCCAGGCAGCCGCCCCTTGGTGGCGGCCAGGCCGAAGGGGAGGCCGATCAGGACCGGCAACGCGAGGACCGCCGGCGCCGCGATCCAGACGGCCACGGTGAGCACGACGGTCAGGAGGGCGACGGCCCCGAGCCAGAGTCTGAACAAGCGCGTCCGCCTGTCCTGCCCGGACTCGGTCAGCGGCGGTGAGCTCCACTGCAACGGCGCTCCCCTCCGCGCGGATCCGCCGGACGGCCTGGAGCGGGATCCGCATCTCCACGTCCGCCCGGCTCAGTACCAGGTGGCACACCGTGCTCACCTGGATGGCCGGCCAGTTCCACGAGTGCAACGCATCCGTGATGGACGTACACCCGCACCAGGAATGACTTCGTGCGCTTGCGGCTCGCTGACCTGTGCTGCCTCCCCCGAGCGGCGGAGGCGGATGGCTCCAGAGGCGGAGGCGGCGCGCCGTGGGCGAACGGCAGAGTGCAGGTCATGGGAATCGACCGAGAAGGTCCGCCGCCCGCAAGTGCGGTTCTGGGGCGGGGATGGATCATTGCGCGCAAGGCCGCCGGCCTGACGGCCGCCGGCACGCTGGCGTGCTATCTAACGGTGAAGATCGTCTGGGTGGTCGTCGCGCTCTTGGGTCACGGCCGCCCGGGGGCAACCGAGGGCGGCACCACCGGGTGGCTGTTGCTCAACTCGGTCACGGTGGTGATGGCCGCGACGGGCGTCGCGCTCGGCCTGGCGCTGGCGCTGCCGTGGGGGATGCGGCTCCCCGCGGCGCCGGTGCTGTTCTTCTCATGGATGGGCAGCGGCTTTCTGGGCTCGCTGGTGCCGTACGGAGTCGTGGCCGCGCTGCTCGGCGCAGCCGGGGTCAGGCTGGGGGACGAGAGCGTCGCGGAGTCAGGCGGCCGCTCCGTCGCCGGCGAGGGTGGCATGTCCGACTGGGAGACGGCCTTCATCTCCGTCGGGTTCGTCGGGATGGCGGTGGGACTCGTCGTGGCTCTCCCGATCTACCTGAGGGAACGCTGGCCGCATGCCTTCGTCGGCCGGGTCGGGGACGGAGCGTACGTGGCGGCTCCGCGACGGCATCTACTGCTGGTGTCTGCGGCAGCCACCGCCCTCGCCGCGCTGTGGCTCTTCTGGGCCTTCGGGGGAACGCTCGGCCGCAACGAGGCGTCCGGCTCCTGGGACCTCAACGGTCGGCTGCTGATCGGAAGTGGGGCGATCTGGGCGCTGATCGGTGCCTGTGGTGTCTGGGCGCTTACCGGCTCCCCCCGCCGCCGACTGCCGATGTGGCTCCCCGTGATGACCGGTTTCGTCGCTTCAGGGTCGCTGTTCGCCTGGAACTCATGGCGGTTCGTCTGGGCCGTGCTGCGCCCCGGTGACTACGAGCCCCTCGAGCACCCTGCGGTGGCCGTCGTCGAGCACGGGGTCGCCATGTGTGCCGGCATCTGGATGTTCGGTCTGATCATTCGTGCGCATCGCGCACGCGTCACGCATGGCGACGCCGGGTTGAAGAACGGCACTCCGGGTGATCGAGGAGCGCTGCCGTCATGAACTCCGTCGCCGCCTTCGCTCTGGCGGTCTTCCTGGCCGTGGTCGGCCTCGCGCACTTCGTCGTTCCCGGCTACTTCCGCGGCCTGGTCCCGTCCTGGCTCCGGGGCGCCAGGTGGCTCGTCGCCGGCAGCGGAGCGGCGGAGATCGTCCTGGCCGTGCTGGTCCTTCTTCCGGATACCAGGGCTGCGGGCGGATGGGCCGCTGCTGCCCTGATCACCTCGTATCTGGCCTCCCACCTGGATGCCCTGACGCGCACCCGGCCCGACAAGACCCACCGGCTGGAGCGCCCGGTGGGGGTCGTGGCCCGGCTGGTGGTCAACCTGCTCTACATCGCCTGGGCGGTCGCGGTGGCCACGAGCTGAGCGCCCTCCCACTGATCCACCTCATCCAGCTCATCCACGTCCTGGTCACGTCCTGCGTCCTACTGCCGCCGTCCTGGGCGCCATGGCCGACGAGGCGCCCGGGGGCGTTCGCGGCCCGGCGGTCCGTACCGACCGGTCCTGGTTGGCCCCCACCGGTCGCCGGGTCTGTTCCTTACCGCCGACGACATCCGCGGCTGGCCATCCAGCTCACGAACCCGGGGGCAGAGAGATGGGCGAGGCAGTCGGGGCCCGCGCCGCGAGAGCCGTCCGCTCCTTGGCCGGCGGGGCTCTTTCCTAGGTGACCGAGCCCGCCGGCGGCGGATGAGGTCGTCGTTTGTTACCACTCGGGATGTACGTCGTGGCTGTCGTAGCGGGAGCCTGTTTCGGTGATCCAAGGTCGGAAGCGGCCGGGTCCGGAGGCTTCGTGGGCGTAGGCCACGGGTTCCTCGGTGTCGTCGGTGACGATGACGGCTCCGGTCTTCTCCGCGCAGCGCAGGGCGTGCGTCCAGTGCCGGCCGCGATGGCCGGTGCGGTAGTCGGGGGGTTTGCATTGAGTCATCGGTCCTCACCGCCGTGCCACGACGTCGCGTGCCTGCCCAAACGGAAAGAGCAGGCGCCCGGTATATACCGAACATGCGAAAATACCCCATTTGTGAAATTTTGAACATGTAGGTTTCGTCAGCCACCGGGCAGGCGCGAGCTCCGGTCCGCAAGGGCCGATCACGCGGTAGGGAAACGATGCCGTCGAGCGTCTCGGTCCTTCTGTACAGCAGCGACGCCGGCACCCGGGCACAGGTCCGGCTGGCCGTCGGTCGTAGCCCTGCGCCCGACGTCCCGCCGGTCGAGTTCGTCGAGTGCGCAAGCCTGCCGGCCGTGCTGCTGGCCTTGGACTCAAGACGTATCGATGCCTGCGTGCTGGACGGCGAGGCGGTGCCCATCGGCGGCATGGGCGTGTGCTGGCAGATCAAGAACGAGGTCTTCCGATGCCCCCCGGTCCTGCTCTTGATCGGACGGCCCCAGGACGCCTGGCTGGCCACCTGGAGCCACGCCGACGCCGTGACCACCCTGCCTGTGGAACCGGTGGGCCTCGCAGCAACCCTTGCGGCATTGCTCCGAGCGCCACCGTAGAGCTCTCGTGCCCTGTGTCAGGTGATCGTTCGTGTCCGCACAGGCGGGAGTGACCGCCCGTCCGGCGACTCCGCTCGGGCGTCGGCTCCCACTCCTACCTCGACAGCGCCACGCTTCGCATCACCTATGCGTGATCCGCATTCGGGATACTAGGGTTGCGGTCATGATGGGTACGGAGGACATCCTCAGACTCACCGTGTCCGCGCTGATGACGCGGGCCGGCGAACGGCAGGGCGACCTCGCTGCCGCTCTTGGGCAGTCGCAGGCGCAGGTCTCGCGCAAGCAGAGCGGGAAGTCCCACTGGTCGTTGGAGGACGTGGACCTGCTGGCCGCGCATTACCGGCTCCACCAGCTCGACCTGCTGGCCGGCCCGACGCACGCGGTGGGTGTGCTGCACGGCGCGGTCCCCAGTCTCCAGGCGGGCGCGCAGACACTCGGCGTACCGCTTCCGCCTCGCGGTCAACTCCCCGCCGTGGAGGCTGAGCCCGCCCAGGAGTCAGAGCCTGAGCCCGCCCGGGAGCCGGGGCCGGAGCCCGTACTCGAGCTCGAGCCCACGTCGGTCGAGCCGGTCGCGGGGACAGTGCGGCAAGGTGCGCCGGTGCCCGAGGTGCACGAGGTGCCGGAGCAGCCGTGTGTGTTGTGCGGGCAGCCGGCCTGGGATGAGGTGGATGGCTATCCGCAGCATCTCGATCCTGCGGAGTGCGCCGCGGCCGTCGCGGCCGCGAGTTCGCCCCTGCCGGCCGCAGCCGCCACGCCCATCTCGGCGCGCGTGGCGGTTCCCCCGGTCCAGCCGGCCCCGCCGGCTCCGGCCGCCCCGCCGGTGGCCGCCCCGCCAACCACGCCGGTCACCCCGTCGACTCCGGTCACCCCGTCGACTCCTGCCGAGCCGTCGACTTCCACCGGACCGTCGACACCCTCCGGAGGGCCGACCCCGGCGACCCTTGAAGGCCCGGGGGCTCCTGTCGTCCGGCCTGAGGTTCCGGCGGGCGGCGAGCCGGCCGTCCCCGCTCCTGCGGGGCCGCGGCAGAGCTCCCCGGGCTATGCCTCGACCACCCTCGTTGAGCAGATCACCGACCGCGTGCAGGACGTCCTCGCCGCCTGCTCCGGTGACGTCGACGGGGCGCACGCGGAGCTGATCAAGCATGCGATCCCGGACGTGATGACGCTGCTGAAATCCTCCCGGGTCGGCGGCCGGTACGAGCACTCCGAGTTCCCGCCGACCGCCGACATCCTGCGGAAGAAGTCCCAGAAGGGTGCGGACGACATTTGGGAGGGCCGCCCGAAATGGCGCAACGCGGAGCTTTTCGCCGCGGCCAAGAAGGGCGAGCGTATCGAGGTGACCGCGCTGGACATGAACGCCGCCTACCTCTCGGCGATGAAAGCATGGCTTCCGATCGGCCAGCTCCGCGAGGACACCAGCGGCGTCCATGATCCGAAGAAGGCCGGCGTCCACCTGATCACTCCCGCGGAGTGGCACCATGCCGACCTGCCCAACCCGCTCGGGGCCCGGATGGAGCCGGGGGAGCTGTGGGTCACCGAGTCCACCCTTCGCCTCCTCCTCGACTGCGCCCGCCAGGGCCTCACCGAGGCCCCGACGATCCACCGTTCGCTGGTCTCGGGAGCCTCGGAAGCGCTGCTGGAGAAGCTGCGCCGAGCGCTGGCGGAGACCCGGAAAACCGCGCTCGCGAACGGTGACGAATTGACCGTGGCCTACGTGAAGGCTATGTATTCTAAGTTCGTGTCGACGATCGGTGAATCCAGCGCGAACCGGGAAATCCGCCGCCCCGACTGGATGCACATCATCCGCGCGAAGGCGTTCGCGAATCTGTGGATGAAGGCCCACAAGGCCCACAAGGCCGGACTTCAGGTCGTGGAGATTTCCGGAACGGACGAACTTCACGTCGTGGGCGACTGGCGCACGGTTTTCCCGGAGGGCCGGGACCTGAACCAGGTCAAGGAAAAGGAAACTTACATTCTTGGGGGTAGGCGCTGATGGCCGGTTCTCCGGAGCTGTGGGCCCGCTGGGGAGACTTCGGAAAGTTCGAGACCCGGGGGATGAAGGGCGGCGAAGCGCTGATCCTTGAGCTGAACCGGATCGTGTACTCCTCCGGCATCTCCTCACCGGTGACCTCCAAGCGCGGGCTTTCGGCCCGCCTGCGGTACCTCGACAGCGCGGCAGGCCGCCAGGCGCTGAAGGACCAGGGCGTGTCGGCCCGTACGATCCGGTCGTGGATGCGCGGCAGGTCCAAGCCCTCGAAGGCCAACCTTCAGCGCATCGACAGCGCCTACTGGGCGCGACGCCGCGAGAACCTGATCCGCTCCGGCTGGTTGAAACGCCACCTCGACAACGACGGGCGGGGCCGCCGGATGGAGATCTACCCCGTCGACCAGAGCCACGTACCCGAACAACGCTTCCGCTCGAACGTCTCCCAGCGCACCCTCACCGTGCGCTACATCTGGGGCGACCTCGTCGACGCATACGCCGACCAGAACGAAGACCTCGTGGACGAGATCTGGGACGACGTCATCAGCGACCTCGACTCCGACTACAACGCCTACTCCTACGTGTCCTCGGTCGGCATCGGAGCCTAGAAAGTCGCGTCTTGTGGACGATCGCGTGATTCCAAGGTGAGTTCACCTAACTTCCCAGGCTTGGCTCGTGAGGGCCAAGGGGCTGTCCCGTAAACGATCTCTGCTCAGGGGTGTCTGGGATAGTCGGGGTGATCGGCATACGGTAGGGCGAGGTCGAGCAGGTCGTCGCATGGCCAGGGCTCGCCGTCGTACTGGCAGTCATCGCGGTTGTCCCACGGAAGTTCCGGGTCGCCTGTAGCCGGACTGAACTCATGGCGGGCGAGCACCCGTCGCTTGGCCTCGACCTCTCGGAGGACGCGAGCCGGGTCGTGCAGCGCCACATGCAGGGCGACCGCGGGACGGAATCCGGCGAGTTCTCCTTGGCAGAAGTCGACGGTGTGCCCATGAGCGGTCCACTCCCCGCGTACGTCACCGTCGCAGCGTCGGGCCAGGTCCGCCTCCTCGTCCAGCCGTGCGTGAAGGAACGTCACCAGATCTTGGCTCATGGGGGCATCCTGGACGATGCGCCGGGGCCCGGTCGCCCCATTTTCATGGTGCAGCCACCTCTGGGCCGGCCGATCGGCAATGAGTGAGCTCATGAGCGAGCACACGACGATCAACGCGGATCCAGAGGATCCCGCTTCTTTCGTCGCCCCCGATCTGCTCCTGAGCTTCTGGCGTCCATTCGAAGCCGACGGTGACCCAGATGAAGAGCAGGGCTACTACTTCACCTCTGTCCTTCTGGCACGACCCGGCTACTACGACACCCCAGCCGAAGCCGAGGAACGACTCCGGGTGATCCCCTGATCGTCGTCACATTCATGGAACCACCGCGGCAGTGAGCCTTTTCCAACCTCATTCCCAGCCGGGTGGTTGGGCTGATAGCGGAGTGAAGCCCCTGGTCTCACTGAGCTCTTTCCAACTTCACGCTGAGCTGGTCAGATACAGAGCGAGGACGGCTTGGACAAGTGCGGTGATGCGGACCGGACGGCGGCGGGCACGAGCACCGAGTTGGTCACGGGTGGACGCCCGCCTGCGCAGCCAGATACTCGACGCCGCGGTGGCCGGACTCCTTGGACACGTGGACGTGGACCGCGTGCCGGCCGGACGGCAGGGCAGGGTCGGAGTGGTCGCCGCGGAAGGCGACCTGTACCGCGTCGTGGCGGAAGCCGTGCAGGCCGTGCTCGGGTCTGTCCGGCCAGCGGCCCGGCCATACGAGGAAGACCGCGTTGCCGTTGTCGCCCAGTGCCGCGATGACCCGGTCCTCGGCCGTCCCCGGTGTGAACCGTGCCGACATCTCGAGCGGCAGGTGTGCCTCCAGTTCACGGTCGTCCATGACCGGCACGTCCGGTTCGCAGCCGCCGGCGCCGCAAGAGGGTCGGGCGCCAGGGTAAGGGCGGTGCACAAAGCGGGAGTTCGGCAGCGCCGCCGCCATTCGGCGGACCTCGTCGACGCTCTCCAACTGCGTCAGCAGTTCCGCTTCCTCGCCGCGGTGCTCCATCAGCGCGCACAGCCGCATGGCCTGGCGGTACGCGTCGCTGGCGTCAGCGGTGACGTGGACACAGTGTGTGTAGCCGGCCAGGCAGTCTTCGCACATGGCCGCATGGTGCCACCGGCTGGTCCGGACTGTCGCCCGGAATGATCGGCGGACTTCGAGCCCTTCATCAGATCGTCGTGCCAGGCCATGGAGGTGCCTTGAGCATGGTGCAGCCATGGGTGAGGCCTTGGCCAGGCCGCCCGTGACGGGGTGGTGCGCCGCCCCCGCCGACCAGGTCCCCTGCCCAGCCGGCCGCTCGAGGGCCTTGGCCTGGCGTCATGATCCTGCTGTGGCTGGAGTGATCACAGCGTCGGCCTCGTTCGTCCGACAGGGGTGCAGTCGACGAGCCGTGCGGTCAGGAATGCAGTCGACGAGCCGTACGGTCAGGAATGCAGTCGACGAGCCGTACGGTCAGGACATGCGGCGAGCAACCCGCTCGTGAGCTGCTCGCGGCTGCGGATCCGAGTCGAGGGGGACTGCGGGCGGGGGAGCACGGCACCGGGATACGGGAGCGAGCTTCACGGATTTTCGGACGGGTGGCGCGGCCTCGCCGCGGGCGGCCCGCCACCAATCTCCGCCCATCAGACATGCCATGAGGCCTGACCAGGCGGCCCTCAGACCTCGCCGGTGCGTCGTTCTGTTGTCAAGAGGTCTCGCACGTGGGGTCGTCGATGGCGGACACGGTGTACGGCGGGCGGCCGGGCGGCTGGTTCAGCTGGCTGTTGACCACGTAGAGGCGGCAGCCGTGGCGTGCGAGGGTGGTCGGCAGGTCGAAGGGCTTGCCGGTGATGCGATGGGTGACCGTGCCCGTACGCAGGTCGTCGTCCAGTTCGGCGATGTAGACGCCGTGCGGGGCACCGTAGTTGAGCACGGCGTAGAGCGTCCTGCCGCGCAGGACCATGCCGTCGGGTCCGAAGGACTGCTCGCCCAGGCGGAGTTGCTCGATCTGCTTGTCGGCCACGCCGATTCGCCAGACCGCCTCGGTGCCGTTGGACGCCACCAGGAGGGTGGTTCCGTCCTCGTTCGCGACGATGCCGTTCAACAGCCAGTACCGTGCGGGGAACTGCGGAAACGCGCCACGTATGTCGAGCCAGGGTTCCAGCGGACCGAGGGTGCCGTTCCGGATCTCTGCCCGGTGGATGACGGGGTTGGCCCAGTCGGTCACGTACACGGCGTCCTTCGTCACGACCAGGTCGTTCAGGTCGGGAGCCCCGAGCGGTCCGTCGACAGCGGTACGGGTGGCCAGCAGCCGGCCGTGCTGGTCGTGGACGGTCAGGGTCGCGCCGCCCACGGAGTGGACGCGTCCCCGGCGATCGGTGTGGACGCCCAGGGAACTGGGCCGGTCCTCAAGGCCGCGGGCGGGGAAGGGGCGCAGGTTCGGGTCGCCGACGCGGCCGCGGTAAAGGGCGCCGGTGCCGTCCGAGGAGACGTACATCGTGCCGTCCCGGGCGATGGTGATCCCCTCGGGCAGCACACCGGGTTCCCGGGAGACGACGTAGGTGTCGGGCAGTTCCCGGGCCTCGGCCGGGCCGGGTGCCGCGGACAAGGTGGTGAGCAGGACCGTGGCGGCGAGGCAGGCGGTACGGACATGACTGCGGCGCATCGATGAACTCCTCCGGTGAGGTGGGCCGGTCGCAGGGCGGATCGCTCGGCGGACACTCGGAGCCTGGCCTGTCGTTCCGCGGAACGCACTGCCTTTCACCCCTGTGCGAAAGGGTCCGACGGCCCGATAATCGGTCGGCGTGATCCGCCTACACTTCACCGCCGCCGACCTGCGACAGATCACCCGCGCCCCGGCGGCCAACGCGCTGTCGGAGACCGCCCTGAGCCTTCGCCTCCGCCACGCGCAAGCTCCTCGGGGCGCCGGCAGGCTGCACCCGGACGTGGAACAGTGGCGTCACTCTCTGGACGCGAAGGGGACCGCGCGGGCCGGCATCCTCGCCGGGCTGGTCGCCGAACGGGACTTCGTACCGGACTTCCTCCTGCAGCCCACGGTGCACGACTTCGAGGACGCGCTCGACCTTGCCGCCTCCACGCCGACGGAGCGGTTGGCGATGGATCTCGGGATCCCGGAGACCTCCGGCTGGAACGGCGGCCTGGCCAACCCCGGCAGGTGCGCCCACGAGCTCGCCCAGGGAACGCCGGCCGCACGACATGCCCTGGTGAGCGACGCGCGCCGCCACTTCGAGGCATCGATCGGTCCGCTGTGGCCGAGGATTCGCAGCGACGCCCTGACCGATCGCGCGCTGCGGGCCGAGATGCTGCTCCGCGGGGGTGTCGACGCCCTGCTGACCACCCTGGGGACGACCTGGCGATGGCAGCCGCCCACGCTGCATCTGCCCTCGCCCTCCACGTACGACATTCCGCTGTGCGGCCGCGGGCTGCTGCTCGTGCCCTCGTGGTTCGCCACCGGCCCGCTGGTGATGTACCGCCCCGAGGCGGCGACGGTCCTCGTCTACCCCATGTGTCGCGGAGCCGGGCCGGACCACCGGCCGGAGGCTCTGGGGGCGTTGCTCGGCCGGACGCGGGCGAAGGTGCTCGCACTACTGCGCACCCCCGCCACCACCACGACCCTCGCCGACCGCGCCGGCGTCTCCCTCGCCGCGGCCAGCCAGCACGCCGCCGTCCTGCGCGGCGCGGGCCTGATCGACACCGTACGGACCGGCACCGCTGTACTCCACAGCCTCACGTCGTTGGGCCAGTCCCTGCTGGCTGGAACGTGAGCGGCCGCATGGCGTCCGCGCTCGGCCGGAAGACCGTCACGGGCCCTCTCCGGCAGCATCGAGGGCATCGTGAAGCGCATCAAGAAGTGAGGCGTCCTTTCCGGGTCGGTCGACTGCTTCCACGTCTTGGGCGGCCGGTGCCCTAATCGTGTTGACCGCACCCGGCAGCCGGTGCTGGAGTCGGCACGTGGACAGCATCCCCGCCAACCGGCAGCTCTGGAACCGGATCAGCAGCGCCTACCAGCACGAGCACGACCCGCAAATCGGCGCCGCACCCCGGCTGTGGGGCATGTACTCCATCCCCGACGCGCAGCTGCACGCCCTGGGCGACGTCACCGGCAAGCGCGTCCTCGAACTCGGCTGCGGCGCCGGCCAGTGGTCCAGGGCGCTCGCCGCCGAGGGCGCCAGCGTGGTCGGGCTCGACCTGTCTGAAGCCCAACTCGGCGCAGCGGCTGGCGCGATGGGAGCGGCCCGCTACCCGCTCGTGCAAGGCGCCGTCGAACAACTCCCCTTCGCGGACGACAGCTTCGACCTGGTGTTCTGCGACTTCGGTGGGCTCAGCTGGGCGCCCCCGCACCTGGCCGTCCCGCAGGCCGCACGCGTCTTGCGCCGAGGCGGGCGCCTGGTGTTCAACGTCGCCAGCCCATGGTTCGAAGCTTGTTACGACGAAAGCGCCAGCCGCGTGACCACGACGCTGCAGCAGGACTACTTCGGGCTGAACACCATCGCCGAAGGCGACGGCGCGACCAGCTATCAGCTCACCTACGGCGGCTGGGTCAGGGTCCTGCGCGGCGCGGGTCTCGTCATCGACGACCTCATCGAGCCACGGCCCGAACTCGGAACACCCAACGGCTACAACGAAACCGACCCACCCGACTGGGCACACCGCTGGCCGGCGGAACTGCTCTGGGTAGCCCACAAACCGTGAAAACCGCTGCGCGAGACGTGAAGGATCCCCTTGCCGGCAGGCCTGGGCCGTCTCCTTCAGATCATCGGATCGCCCAAGGCATCGGATCGAGCCGGATATGTTGCGGTGCGACGTCAGGCATGAAGGGGGATCACGATGGAGCGGCGGAAGCTGATCGGGATCGGGGTCGGGATCGGGATCGGGATCGGGGCGGGGACGGCGGTGCTGCCCGCCTGGTGGGCCCTGCGTCAGGTGGCGAACGGGAGCGAGGGGGACTGGCGCACCGACACCGCACCGCTGGAGCAGGCGTTCCCGATGCTGGGCCCGCTCACCGACGCCCAGTGGGTGAGCAGCCGTGACAACGATCGGAGCTTGCCGTCGCCGGAGCTGGTGATCTCGGGCCTCGCCCGGCTGGCACCGGGGAAACTCGTCGAGCTGACGGCGGCCCACGCCTTTGTATCCGAGGGGCCGGCCGATGACTTCTCCTCCTGGTTCGAGAAGCCGCTCAAGGGCCAGGGCCCGGAGAACCCGCAGTGGATCCGGTCGGACGAGCTCGACCTCGACGGCAGCGGCCACGGCCACTCCACCAAGCTGTGGTTCGACCGTCGCAGCGAGACCGTCCGCTTCTGGGCACTCGACCCGTACGAGGGTGCGGTCAAGGGCTGACGATCAGCCCCACGGTCGCCAGCGTGCCGGCCGCGAGGGACAAGAGCGTGAGCCAGGTCGCGCCCCTCACGGAGACGTGGCGGTTCTTGCGCTCCCTGCGGACCGTCGCCTTCGTTCCCATGTGCACGCGCCTCGTGTTGAGCGGATCGTAGACCAGCGGGTACCGGTCGCCGACCACGTGCGCGGGGCCCATCGTGACGCCCGTGCGGTACTGGGCGGTCTGGCCGTGCTGGGTGTCGAACTCGTACACGGCGGACCCCGTGCCCGTCGTGTTGATCGGCCTCAGGCTCACCAGTCGAGCTTCGACCTCGACGCCGGATTCGTTCAGCTCCGTCATCTTCTTGCGCGCGTCCCGCTCGCCGGCGATCAGCAACAGGCCGAAGACGAAGACCGGCACGGACAGGATGATGAAACAGACGAGTACGGCAGTCACCAAGTTCACAGGCGGACGGTACGACACCACAGGTCCCTCCCGGAACCCCCACACTTCTTCACCGGCATGGACTTCGCACCTTACGATCACGCGCATGTCGATCACTTCGCCCATACCCGTCCTCGAAGGCGACAGAGGCGCTGAACTCAGCGCTGATGGTGAGGAGCTGTTGCTGCGTCGCCCGGACGAGGTGCTGCGCATCCCCTTCGCGGCCATCGCCCGCGTAAGTGTCGAGCGCCGCGACGTCGCCGTCGAGCTGACGGCCCCGGCCGGCACCGAGCCGACCGTGTACCGGGTCAAGGGCGTGAGCGCGGCCGCCGCCACCGTCTTCGCGGACGCGGTGAACGCCGCGCTTCCCGACCGCGACGAGAGCGAGGAGCCGGCCGACGGGGCCACGCTCGTCGTGACCCGGAGTCTGGTCTCCGGCGACGAGAGGGACGAGGGCGACGAGGAGGGCGAGGACGAGCGAGAGCGCGGACTCGGCGTGAGCGGAAGGTGGGTGACCTGCACCGCCCTCGTCGCGGTCGCGGCCCTCGCGGTCGTGGTGGGGCTCCTCGACAAGAACTGGGGCCGGGGGATCGCCACACTGCTGCTCGGCGAGCTCGGCGTCGGATCGACCTTGCTCACCTGGACGGGGCTGCGGACGAGCTTCGACGGCTGGTATCTCCCCCGCTACGGCATCACCGTGGACGCGCAGCAGGTCTACCGGCATGGCACGACCACCAACGCGTATACGGCCACCGACGGCGTGACCCGTTACGTCGGCGGCGACAACGAGGGCAAGCCCGTCCGGGTCGCCTACCACCCGCGGAAGCCGCAGATCGCGATCGTCCGTAAGGGGTGGGGCGAACTGGCGGGCACACTGAGCCTGTTGCTGGTCATCGCCGCCATCTCGGGGTTCATCGACTACGGGACGTTGGCCTTGGCTCTCCCCGCCTTCGACGGCTAGGGTCGTCAGGCGCCATATACGAACGGCCTAGTCACCGTGGTCGTCCTGCAGCAATCTGCGACGTTCCTGTTCGCGCTTGGAGTAGGCGGCTGCCCGGATCGCCTCGTCGCTCTCCAAGCCCGATCCAAGGGCGCCGCCCACGGTGGCGACCGAAGCGACGAACCAGGACAACGTCCAGTACCCCGTGGCGTGAAGCGGGGCTCGTGTCACGGAAGCGAACACTTGGTCGTTGAGGATGAACAGCGCCCACACCAAGTTGGTGACCAGCAAACCCACGTAGCAGACGAGCACCCCGATACCCACGGTCACGACGGTCGAGGCGTTGTAGAGAGCAGCCCTCTGCCTCGCCTCTGGCGAATGCTCCGGTGATCGATGCCACAGGTTCGCGTCCACGATCAGCCAGCCGATCATGATCGCGATGGACCCGACCGTGGCGATCACGAGGCGTGGCGTGCTCAGGGAGGCGGCCAGGCTCCAGACGGTGGAGTTCACGGTGGCGACTGCTCCCGTGGCGAGTGCGGCCGCCAGGGCCTTCGACAAGCCCGGCACCAACCGCCACGGCCGGTTGGCGCGGACCATACCGGCGAGCACTCGCAGGTAGCCGCGCGGCCCGCTGACGACGTACCGAAGATCGTCTGTCTCCTTCTCACCGGCTCGGCCGGGCTGAACAGGCGCGAGACGATTGAGAAAGGGCCCCAGACGCGGCTGACCTCGCGGAGGCCCTTCGGCCCCAGCGGTTTGCGCACCCGCCAGGCCAAGAACAGCTTCTTCGACGGCCCGCCGGGCCCTCGTCTGCAGTCTCAGGCCCCCCAGTGAAGGAAGAGAGAGCAGCGCCAAGCCGTGTTCGTGATTCAGATGGACAGCAAGCTTGCGCCCGTGTGAGTGCAGCGGAAGGTCGGTGAGGGCCACGACGATGTCCCAGTGCTCCGCACTCCCACGATCCATGATCCGACGCATCAAGGTGGGCGGGTCCTCGGTCCCCGCAGTGAAGGGCTCACTGACCACCTCGACGTCGAACCGTTGCCCCTGGCCTGACTTGTCGGCGAGCCGATCCGGCAGAGTCTGGGCGATGCGCCGAGCGATCTCGGTCGGCGCGTCCGGGTCCGCGAGGAGAGCCACGACCGTAACGCCCGGCGACGACACCGGCATGGCTGAACCCTTTTCGTCGGCTGTTCCCGCGATCGGAAGTGCCCACAGGATGCCCCGGGGGTGGCGTCGGCGCCATGTGACACGCTGGCCCCCGCCGACCGGGCAGGCGGGCTCTCTTTGTGGGCTTGTGTGAGCTGTTCGGCGTCCTGCTTCCGGGGATCAAGCCGAGGATCGAGCGGTTGCGCGTCGCGGGCCGCACCTGTTCGTGCACACGACGGGGGGTGGGTCCTGCCCGTCCTCGACGGGGGCTTCGACGCAGCGACTTTCTCCTGTCTCGCCTGGCCCCGGGCCACTGGGGTGGGGATGCCGCCTCGGGAGCACTGCTCCGGTGCGGTGACGGGCCTGCGCGTGTTGGGCGTGTCGGTCGGGCCGGGAGGCCTTCGCCCGAAGGATTGTGGCGGCCGCGGTACCGGCCTCGACGACAACTCCGACCGCCGATGCGAAATGGGACGTGGTGTGGCCAGAAGACGTGGTGTGGCCAGAGGACGCAGGAGGAACCGGGGTTTCGGCGCTGTGGGTGTGGCGGTGGCCCTCGTCTGGGCATGTGCCGCTGCCGGGTACGCCCGACCCTCCGAGGCGACGCCCGGCGGCTTCGAGCGGGCGGCCGAGCAGGCGGCAGCAGAGTTCGGTGTGCCGAAGGAGGTACTCCTCGGCGTCAGCTACGAGTCCTCGTGGTGGGAGGGGAACCACGGTCGCCCCAGCACCAAGGGCGGCTACGGTCCGATGCACCTGACGGACACGACGTCCGGGAGAACCTACGTCCACCGCCCAGGCGAAGGGCCGGTGGACGCCACGGGCACCGACGACCCGTCCGAGCACACCTTGCAGGCCGCCGCCGCGATGATCGGCGTCGCGCCGCAGACGCTCAAGCGGGACGAACTGCAGAACCTCAGAGGCGGCGCCGCTCTGCTCGCCTCGTACCAACGGCAGATCACCCGGGAGATCTCACCGGACGCGGGCAGGTGGTACGGGGCTGTGGCGCGCTACAGCCAGGCCGCTGACGCCGCCACGGCCGGCCGGTTCGCCGACGGCGTGTTCACGGTGATCCGCACCGGCAAGCAGCGGGTGCGCGAGGACGGCCGGACGGTGTCGTTGCCGAAGTCGCCGGTCGTCCGTCCGGACCGGTCACAGCTCGCATCCCTGAGGCTGCGAACGGCGGCCGCGGCCGCGGTGCCGGAGTGCCCCCGCGAGCTGAACTGCCGGTTCGTTCCCGCCGCCCTCTCGAACTACCAGGCCTCCGCGCGGAACTCGAACGGCATGGGCGTCGACTTCATCGTCATTCACGACCTCGAAGGGTCCTACGACGGGGGAATCAGCTGGTTCCAGGATCCCGTCAGCGGGGTCTCCGCGCATTACGTGATGAAGGCCGACGGCAGCGAGGCAACACAGATGGTTGCCACCAAGGACGTCGCCTTCCACGCCGGAAACTACTGGGTCAACCTGCACGGCATCGGTATCGAACTGGAGGGATACGCCGCCCAGGGGCCCAGCTGGTTCACTCCGGCCCAGTACAAGGCCACTGCCGCATTGGTGGTCTACCTGGCCCGGCGCTTCGACGTCCCACTGGACCGCAAGCACATCATCGGGCACGACAACGTCCTGCCACCGAGGCCGGCCCGCGCGCCGGACGCCCACTGGGACCCCGGCCCCTACTGGGACTGGGAGAAGTTCATGGCTCTCCTGGACGCCGACCACCGCCAGGAGTACGAGGCGGCGGGGCGAAGGGCGGGCGGAAACGTCGGGATCGGGCAGGCGGTCATGATCGCCCCGACGTTCGGCAAGAACAAGCAGACGGTGACGGTGTGCGATCCGAACTGCCGGACGCAGACCGGGCCTTCGAACCTCCTCTACGTCCGTACGGCGCCCCGCGACGATGCCCCGCTCGTCTCCGACCCCGCCCTCCACCCGGACGGGTCGCCGGGAACGGACCGCATCGACGACTGGGGGTCCACCGTTGTGTGGGGGCAGGAATTCGTGGTCGCCGACGTACGGGGGGACTGGACGGCCATCTGGTTCGGTGGGCAGAAGGGATGGATCCACAACCCTGCGGGCGTGCACACCCGCCTTGCCCCGAACGCGCCCATCGTCCGTCCCGCGAGCGGGGCGAAGTCGGCCTCCGTCTACACGACGGCCTACCCTCGCGCCGACGAGTACCCCGAGGGGGTGACCGCATCGGAACAGACGCGGTTCACCACGTACACGTTCCCCCAGGGGCAGGCGTACGTGGCCGCTCGGACACCGGTGGGCGCCGACGACTTCTCCCCTGCCACACCGACGCGCCCGGAGATCGTGGTCACTGGTGACCAGCAGTACGAGGTGATCCAGTACAACCGCCGCCTGGCCACGGTCAACACGGCGGAAACACGCCGATAGGGCCCCGAGCCGAGCTGACCCGACCCTTCCCCGACCCGGCGGCCTTCGCCATCCGGCAAGGCCTGGCGACGCGGATGTGCACGCCGTCGCGCGGGTAGCCACTCCGGCCGGGAGACGGCCGGACCGATCCGCCGCGTGACCGGGTCTGTCTGGGCCCCGGCCCCAACGGCGCCACGGCCGTCGTGCCGTTGGCCGGCTGGAACGAGGGTGCACGGAGACGCCGAAGGGGAGGGCCGTATCCTGAGCAGGCGACGCGGGCACCGCCGATGAGCCGCAGCCGTCCGTCGCCTCCGGGCGCCCACGGCGGTTACCGGATGCCAGGCAAACGACCGGGAGTTGACAGTGATCAGTCTGGCCGCAGTGGGGGGAGTGGCCCTGGTCGAACTGGGCATGGCCCTGACTCCGGGACCGAACATGATCCACCTCGCCTCCCGCGCGATCACCCAAGGCCGCAGGGCGGGCCTGGTCAGCCTGAGCGGAACCGCCGTGGGATTCCTGTGCTATCTGGTAGCCGCGGCCGCCGGCCTGTCCGCGTTGTTCGCCGCCGTGCCGCTGGCGTTCACGCTGGTCAAGCTCGCCGGGGCCGGCTACCTGGCCTACCTGGCCTGGGACATGCTCAGGCCCGGTGGCCGCTCACCCTTCGCGCCGGCCCAGGACCTGCCACCCGTCTCCGACGCGCGCCTGTTCTCGATGGGGCTCCTGACCAACCTGCTCAACCCCAAGATCGCTCTCATGTACGCCGCTCTCCTGCCCCAGTTCATGGATGCGCAGGCGGGTCCGGCCTGGGCGCAACTGCTGCAGCTCGGTGGTGTGCAGATCATCGTGGGGATCTCCGTGAACGCCCTGATCATGCTGGGCGCGGCACGGGTGTCTGGCTTTCTGGCCGCCCGACCCCGCGTGATGACCGCTCAGAGGTTCCTGGCAGGCAGCGTGCTCGGCGTCTTCGCACTGCGCACAGCCCTCTCCCGTACCCCTGGCCCGGCCTGAGCCATGCACGCGCACCGGTGGGACCGGTGCTCCGCCTAGGCAGGTTGAGGCAGAGAGTCGTCGGCGCCGCGCACGGGTAACTAGGTCCACCCTTTCCGGTCGCATCCAACTGATTCCAGCACCTCGAGGCGCGGGGGATCGCGTGGAATTGCTGCTTGCGTCAGGTGCTGACGGGTCGAATGACTCAGCAGCCGCCTCAAGGGCCCGCTCAGCCGGGCCGCCCAGCGCTGAAGCGGAGATCCAGTGTGCGGCAGCGTCCGCGTACGCGACGGGGTGTAGCGTCGCGATCATGAAACCGTTAAACGGCCACACCACTGACCAGGCGCCGGCTGATCCGGCCGCCACCGACGACGTATTGGCCGGCCAGCCCATCGGCTATTGGGCCGGCCTCGTCCACGAGGCTGTGACAAGGCGTTTGCGTGACGCCATGGCGAGGATCGATGTCACCCAGCCGCAGTACTGGGTGCTCAACCGGGTGACCGGCGGGCCCACGCCGCCCAGCCGTGAGGAGGTGATCACCCAGCTGACCCCTCTTGCGGGCGGGCAGTACGAAATCCCCCGGGTCATCGACCAGTTGCTGCACCGGGGCTGGCTGGGTATCGACGCCGGACAGAGACTGCACCTCACCGATGCCGGCGAGGCTGCCCGGGTCCGGCTGCGCAGGCTGGCCACAGAGCTGCGCGCGGAGGTCCATCAGGGCGTCAGTGACGAGGAGTACGTGGCCGTGCTCAGGGTGCTGCGCAGGATGATCGCCAACGCCGAGGGAGATGGTTCCGCCTAGGTACCTCGTTTCAGCTTCGTCAGCAGCGGGGTTCGGAACAGAGTGGCGGCGAGCATCCGGCCATGCGGTCCCTGAAGGCGGCGTTCCCGCGGTACCGGCGCTCGATCCCGAGCGAGCTGCGCTCGCCGACGCGGCAGGACCAGAGCACAGGGGGGGAGCGTCGTCTCCGGCTCCTGGGCAGCCCCGCCGTGCCCGTCGAGCGGTGGGCGCCCTGGAAGGCTCGGCGTGGCGCTGCTCGGTCGCCTCGATCAGGAACCAGGGGAGGCGGTCCTGGCGTGCCGGGATGGTCCCATACGGCCTGGACGGCAAGGTTTCTGCGGCAGCCCTCTTGAGAGTCAGCTGCCAGAGTTGTCGACGAACCCCACGATGTCGAAGTATTCGATTGCGGGCGGGGCGCCATAAACCTCCGTCACCTTGCCGACGAGCTCGTCCGTGAAGAAGGAGCGACCCTTCTCCTCGTCATCCCACACGTAGAAGTTCTTTGCCTGACCGCCGTCTTCGTCGAGCATGAAGCTCTTGAAGCGAAGGCCGGTCATGCCTTCGAACGGTCCTCGGAGTTCGCCGGCAATCTTTGCGATGGTCGAACGATCGAACTTGTCGTTCTGCGTGAACGTCACGAGCACGCCGATCATCGGGTCTCCTGTCGATTGGGGTGTCGATCAATTGCTGCTAGCGGCGGATCCTAATACACCCGGCCGAAAATACTGGGCGTCAGGCCGCGAGTCGGAAATGTGGCTCGCGGCCGGCTATACAGGTCAGGAGTGCGTCAAAATTGCGTGCGCGCCCAGCGGCCTCGCCCCGCTCGGCGTCCCGATCAACGCCGGGCGCTCTATCGTGGCCGGCTGGGCCCGGCCCCGACCGGACCGAACGCAACCCTCTGCGGAACGTTCAGTTGAGTCACCATGCCCTGCCGAAGCCGACAACCAGGCACGCACCGGGGGCACGCCTACTCCGAACAGGTCGGCAGAAGATGTCCCGCTGCCGGGGCGCGCCGCGGTGCCGGTAGGCCCTGGCGGCGATCAAGCTCCGGCGTACGCACGCCCAGGGCGGTGTCCGTGTGGCAGGCGCACGCTCATCCCAGGGCGGTCGACACGGCACCTCACAACGCTACGAGGCGGAGCGAAACTGCAGGTCAAGGGCCGGTATCGATCCCTGAGACACCATTGACTCGAACTGTCTACCAGGGAGTAACCTCCCGTCGCGCCGCCCCCCACCGAGCCGATCACCTAGAGGTACGCCTTGAAGAAGTACGTGCTCGCCGCCCTTGCCGGCACCCTGTTCGCCCTCACGTCCGCGGCACCGGGGCACGCCGCCGGAACATCCACCTTCGGACCGTCCAGCAACCCCATCCTGTTCGTCCACGGATACAGTTCGTCGGGCTCCTACTGGAACACCATGGCCGACGACTTCCGCGCCGACGGCTGGCCCTCGTCCCACCTGGACCAGTGGAGCTACGACTGGCGCCAGTCCAACGCCACCACCGCCCAGCAACTCTCCGCCGAGGTGGACCGCCTGCTCGCCGCCACCGGCGCGTCCAAGGTCGACATCGTCAGCCACTCGATGGGCGGGCTCTCCAGCCGCTACTACGCCAAGAACCTGGACAGCAGCAAGATCGACGCATGGGTCTCCCTGGCCGGTCCCAACCACGGCACCGACTGGGCCAACGGATGCGCCTACACCTCCTGCATCGAGATGCGCATCGGCTCCACCTTCCTCACGTCGCTCAACGCCGGCGACGAGACCCCGGGCAACCCGCGCTACGGCACCTGGTGGTCGCCCTGCGACACGATCATCAACCCCGACAGCAGCGTCTCCCTGAGCGGAGCGAAGAACACCCAGACCGCCTGCCTCAGCCACACCGCCATCGGTTCGGACCCGACCGTCTACGGGCAGGTGCGTGACTTCATCAACTCCTGACGCACCAGACGTCGGCGGGAGTGGGGTGGTGAAACCCGAACAGGGCACACAGCCCTCCACTCCTCGACTCGGCCGACCATGAGCCCCAACTGGCTCTGCTGGTCGGCGACAGCGTGTGACCACCCCTTCCGGTGCGGTCACACGCTGTACTCGCCTCGGCTGCTGAGAATCCTTTCCGCTCGATCCCCTGATCCGGTGGTGCTGGGGCCCGGTGGTGCCAGGGTCCCCCGGACCGGCGGCGAGGGCGGGCGCGTCCACCCACTCGGCGATAATCGCGACTCCACGTCCTGGCACGTCGAACTCTCCGGAGTCCTCGAGTCCCGGCGGCACCAGCACGTGGCACCGCACGCCATGGCCGTTCCCGAACCCAGCCAGGAGAGACAGCACATGCTCGATACGGCACCCCCGTCCGCCCGAAGGAGAACCGCAGCCGCGGCTCTTGTTCTCGGGCTGGTCACCGCCGGAATCTCGGCGATGCCCGCGATGCCCGCGACGGCCGACGAGGCCGTCCCCGTCGCGTTCGCCGAGGCCTTCGACAACGCCGGTATCGCGCCCCAGACTTCGCCCGGTCTCGCGGACCTCGACGGAACGGGCGACAGCCTCTCCGCCGAGGCGCTGAACGCCGCGGGCTGGTCCCGCGGAGCGCGCGTCACCGTCAGCGGCACGACCTACACCCTGCCCGACGTGGCCCCCGGGCAGATGGACAACATCGTCGCCGCCGGCCAGCGGGTGTCCGTCTCCGGTTCCGGCAACGCCCTCGGCTTCCTGGTCACCGCCACCGGCGGTGCGGCGAGCGGCTCCGGAACCGTGCACTACAGCGACGGCACCACCTCTGCGTACACCCTCGAGAACGTCGGCGACTGGGAAGCCGGCAACACGGTCGCCGCGGCCGTCGTCCTCGGCCGCTCCGCACGGGGCACGACGCCGGTGAAACTGTTCGCGGTCACCGTCCCTGTCAGCCCGGGCAAGACGGTCTCCTCCGTCACCCTGCCCTCCCTGCCCGCCGGCGGCCCCCGGCTGCACGTCTTCTCCGCCGCGGTGCGCGGCACTCCTGCCGCGCCCGGCGGTGCCACCTGGGTCGGAAGCTGGGCCACGTCCTTCAGCTACGGACGCACCACCTCCATGGGAACCGACTATCCGGACTGGACGAACCAGACCTTCCGCATGGTGGTCAACCCCCACACGAGTGGCTCCACTGTCCGGCTGCGCTTCGCCAACACCTTCTCGCCCGACCCCGTGCGGCTCGGTCACGTCACCCTCGCCGAACAGGCCGACCAGGCCACCGCCGCGCAGACGCCCGTCACCGTCACCTTCGCCGGCAGCGAGCAGACCACGCTCCCGGCAGGCGGAGAGGTCGTCAGCGACCCGATCTCCCTCCCCGTCACCGCGGGACGGAACCTGCTCGTCAGCTACCACCTGCCGGGGACCGTGAAGGTGGCTCCCCACCACGGGTACGCCCTGGCGACCTCCTACACCACCGCCCGTTTCGCCGGGGACCGTTCGGCCGACGTCCAGAACGACGCCTTCACCAAGCCCGTCTCCTTCTGGGGGCTGGTCAGCGGTGTCGACGTCGCGTCGACCGGCGGTGCCGGGACCGTTGTCGCCATCGGCGACTCCCAGACCGACGGCGGCCACAGCACCGCGAACACCAACCGTCGCTATCCCGACTTCTACGCGTCCTTCCTCGGCGGCGGCGCGTCCTCCCCAGGCGTCCTCAACGCCGGCATCAGCTCGAACCGGATAGCCAAGGACTACTCCAACGGTTCGGGTCCGAGCGCGGTCACCCGCCTCGACCGCGACGTCTTCGCCCAGCCCGACGTGCGCGAGGTCGTCCTCTACGAGGGCGTCAACGACATCGTCCACGACAACGCGTCGTCCACCACTGTCACGAACGCCATCCGATCGATCGCGGCCCAGGCCCGCGCCCGCGGGATCCGTGTCACGGTCGCCACCATCCCCGGCTTCTCCGGGTACACCGGAGGCACCGGCTCCTTCCGGCTCCACGAAGCCGTGCGGCAGACCGTGAACGCGTACATCCGCACCACGAGCGACATCGACGGCTACATCGACTTCGACGTGGCCACCAAGGACCTCGACGATCCGTACGCCCTCCGGCCCGCGGTCGCGAGCGCGGACAGGCTGCACTTCAACGACGCCGGTACGGAACTCCTCGGCCGTACCCTGGCCGAGCGCGCCCCTCGGGCGTCCCTGCCCATGGGAGAGACCACCGCCGCCGACTTCGACGGCGACTCGATCAGCGATCTGATGGCCCGGCACGACCCGACAGGCACGCTGAAGGTGTGGTTCGGCCGTGGCGACGGGACCTACGACAAGGCGAAGGACCTCACCCTCGGCTGGCAGAACTACTCCCAGACCACCGCCGCCGACTTCACCGGCGACGGCAAGGCCGACATCCTGGCCCGCTACGAGGGGCCCGCCGACGAGAGCGTCCCCCAGAACACGCTCCGCATGTGGGTCAACCGGGGGGACGGCACCTTCAACACTCCGCGCAACGTGACCGGCGGCTGGAACTTCACCCAGACCGCCACCGCCGACTTCGGCGGCGACGGGAAGGCCGACATCATCGCCCGCGACCCCGACGGCAACCTGAAGATGTGGGCCGGCCGGGGCGACGGCACCTTCAGCGCCTCCGTCCCGCTCACCGCGGGATGGAACTTCACGCAGACCACCACCGCGGACTTCAACGGTGACGGCGAAGCCGACATCCTCGCCCGCGACCCCGCGACGAACACCCTGAAGATGTGGACGCACAACGCGGCCGGCTACTTCAACAAGCCGGTCCAGGTCACCGGCGGATGGAGCTTCTCCCAGACGGTCGCCGCCCAGGACATGGACGGCGACGGCAAGGCGGACATCCTGGCACGGGACGACTCCACCGGCACGCTCAAGGCCTGGCCCGGACACGGCAACGGCACTTTCGAAGCCGCCCACGACGTGACCAAGGGCTGGTAGGACCCAGGAACCGCGTCCGACCTCAGCGGGCCTCGTCCACGAGATGCGGCCCGTTGTTGCGGACGCTGTTCACGGCGGACGAGACGGGGCGGGCGTCGAGCCGTCCGTCCGCCGGCTGGGTGAGCAGGGCGCGCAGGTCGTCCGTGTCCTCGTGGTGGGGGTCGAGCCATGTGTCGTAGTGGTCGGGGGCGAGCGCGAGCGGCATACGGGGGTGTACGCGGCCGGCGGCGTCGGTGGCCTCGGTGGTGATGATCGTGCAGGTGGTCAGCCAGGCGTGCGGATCGTCGTCGTCCTTGACGTCCGGGTCCCGCCAGTACTCGTACAGGCCCGCCAGCGCCATCACCTGGTCGTCGGTGGGGTGGATGAAATACGGCTGCTTACGGGTCTTCCCGGTCGCCCCGTCCTCGACCGGCTCCCACTCGTAGAAGCCGTCGGCCGGCAGCAGGCAGCGGCGCTTGGCGAGGGCCCGGCGGAAGGCGGGCTTCTCGTGCAGCGTCTCCACCCGGGCGTTGATCATCCGGGCCCCCACCTTGGGGTCCTTCGCCCACGAAGGAACCAGGCCCCACCGAAGTGTCCGAAGCTGTCTGCGCACCTCTTCGCCGGCACCCCGGGGACGGCGTTCCAGGACGGCGTAGACCTCGTCGGTCGGGGCGACGTTCCAGCTGGGTGCCAGCGTCTCGTCGGGATGCCATTCGGTGACGCCGAACAGCTGGGTCAGCTCTTGAGGACTGCGAGTGGAGGCATAGCGGCCGCACATACCCGCCACTCTGCCACGACCGCACAGCCCCGTGGCCGAACCGCGAGCGCGCCGCGGGCGAGGAGGTGCGCGGGCGATGCGGCGCCGCGGACCCGACCCGGTCACGTGTGGGGGAAGAACAGAGCCCGCCGCCAGGCCCGCGCGCGTGCCGAGCACGCCCTCGCCCGCAAGAAGGCCAGGAAGCGGGGCGGGAGCGGAGCCGCATTCTTCGAATTGGCTTCGTACGGTAGCTGTCGTCGACCGGCGGCCCTAGTCTGCCGCGTAGCAGCCTGTCAGGTAGTCGAGCCCGGGATCGGGTGGCCCACACCGCAGGATCGCGTCCACCGCCGGCCACAACTCGATGGGCACCTCGTAGCAACCGAACATCCAAGGATCGTCCGCATCGGGAGTGATCACCTTACGGAGTTGCACGATCTGTTCGCGGCTGATGGGAAACTCGGTGCGCAGGAACTCGTCGACCTTGCTGAATCCTTGAAGGACCCACACGGCCCCAAGATCTTCCGAAGACATCCACGCATCGTACCGACATCGCCCAAGCCCGCCCGCTCCACGCAAACGCCGCCGGCTTCAGGAAAAAGCCGCTGGCCGCACGCAAACAGCGACTGCTGCGTCTCACCACACAGGACACGGTCCAAGGGCTGCATGGCACTGCAGGGCGATCGCTGCTGTTCCGGTCGGCGTCACCCCTCCATGGTGCTGTTCCCGGTGTGGCCTGATCGAGCCGGTGTCATCGAGGACCTCGGCGTGTGCTCGGCGCACAGGCAGCTCACGCCCTTCTCGATCCACTCCCGTCCGGCCCACTGCGGATGCCGTTCGATCAGCAGCGCCCTGACCTCGGCCGTGATCTCGCTTTCGCTCATCGCCGAGTCCCGCCGCCGCCAGGTCTCCCCTCGTAGCTCGCGCAGGTAGTCACGGACGTCGACGAGGACCTGCGGGCCACCGACGGCGCCGTGCCCGGGGACGACCACCTTGTGTCCGGCGGCGGCCAGCTGCTCCATGACGGCCAGCCAGCGGACCCCGGAGACGTCGGTGTCGTGGGGCGGGAACCAGGGGAAGATCGCGAAGTGCGCGGTCTCGGCCAGATCGCCGGTGAACACCGCGCCTGCATCCGGTACCTCGATCACCTGGTCGCCCTTGGTGTGCCCTCGGCCGGTGGGCCGCAGCCGCACGGTGCGGCCCCCGAGATCCAGTTCGTGGACGCCGTCGTAGACGACGTCAGGGGTGGGCACGCGGACGTCGCCGTCGAGCCGGTCGGCGACCGGGGCGCCGAAGCCGCGGAACATCTCCAGATAGCCCTGCCCCTTCGCCTCCAGGTCGTGGGCCTGGGCGCGGTTGACCAGGTACGTGGCCTGCTCGGCGAAGACGTGCGCGCCGAAGGCGTGCTCGGGGTGGTAGTGCGTCGTGGTCAGGTACAGGCGGCGGCCCCGGGCCACCTCGGACGCCAGAGCGAGGACCTGCTCGGCGTTGGCGGTGCCCATGCCGGTGTCGACGACCAGGACGGCCTGCGTGCCGCCGACGACGCCGATGTTGGGGACCAGCGGGATCCCGCGGTCCGGGACGACCAGCAGCCCGGGGGCGATCTCCTGGGCGCCGGCGATGTGGACGGCGGGGTCGGGAAGCGGTGCGTCGTTCATGCTCCGATTGGACCGTCCCGACGCCCGGGCCGTCCAAGACTGTTTGGGTACCCCCCGATTCCCCACGGGTATCGTCGCAGCATGGAGCTACGCACACTGCGCTACTTCGTCGCGGTCGCCGAGGAACTCCACTTCGGCCGGGCCGCCGCCCGGCTGCACATCAGCCAGCCCCCGCTGAGCCGGGCGATCAAACAACTGGAGACCGGCCTCGGCGCCACCCTGCTCAACCGCGCCGCCACCGGCGTCACCCTCACCCCAGCCGGAACGGTCCTGCTGGACGAAGCCCGCAGCCTGCTCGACCAGGCCGACCGGGCGCGCGCCCGCGTGGCCGCGGCGGCCGACCGCCCCGCAGCCCTCACCATCGGCCTCCTCGGCGACGGCTCCGACCTCGGCGCCCTCCGTCTGGCCGACGCCTACCGCGAGCAACACCCGGGCATCGAAGTCCGGGTCCGCGAGGCCGACCTGACCGACCCGACCTGCGGCCTGCGCGCCGGGCTGGTCGACATCGCCCTCACTCGCGCACCCTTCGACGAGACCGGTCTGCGCGTGCACGAGCTGCGCACCGATCCGGTCGGCGCGGTCCTGCGCACCGACGACCCCCTTGCCGGGCGCGCGCACCTGAAGCTGGCCCACCTGGCCGGCCGGCGCTGGTTCCAGTTCCCCGAGGGCACCGACCCGCTCTGGTGGGCGTACTGGAACGGCGACCAGCCCCGCGAGGGCCCGGTGGTACGGGCCGTCCAGGAATGCCGGCAGGCCGTGCTGTGGAACGGCACGGTCGGCATGACCCCCCTCGGACACGACATGCCCGAAGGGCTGACCGCCGTACCGCTGACCGACATGGCGCCGAGCCGCGTGGTGGCGGTGTGGAACGCGGACGACACCAACCCGCTGATCCCTTCCTTCGACCGGATCGCTGCAGCCGCCTACCTCGGCTGAGCTCCCGCGTCCGGGCATGGACGCCGCCCCCTCCGCCCTCCGCGTGCTCCGCCACCAGCCATCGACGGCCGCCGTCGGGAGTACCGGATCGGCGCGCTTCCCATTCCGCTGCACCCTCGGGTTCGCGCCGGCGAGGCGCCGTCAGCCAGGTTGGCGACGCCGGTCAGGACCGACGGCGGCGGTCATCGCTCCTCGGGTGCGCGTGCGCGTGCGGGTGCGGGCGAGGGGGCGGTAGGGCCGAGGGGTTGGTCCGGGGGTGGGGCTTGCTCGAGGGCGAGCATGATGTGGGCCATGCGGCGCTCGGAGTTGTGCGGGATCGGCTCCCCGTTGGCGTCGGTGAGGACGGCGGCGCCGAGGAGCGCCTCGATGAAGGACTCGTCCTCCGGAGCACTGGCCCGCTCGGGGTAGGACGTGGTCCGCTGGAGTTTCTGGACGTGGTGCAGCAGGGCGAACCACTCATGCGTCTCGCCTGGGTTCGGCGGGTCGAGCCGTGGCAGGTCCACGCCCAGGCGCCGGTTGTCGGCGCCCTCGGCGATGGCGGTGGTGAGGGCGCCCTCGCGGTGGGCGGCGATGGCCCGCGCGGCCCAGGAACGGGAGGTGCTCTCGCGCAGGAGAGTGAGTCGTTGGTCGCGCATGTCGGCGTGCCGGTCGTGGGTGAGGGCGTCGTCCAAGTGGGCGCGCATCTCGTGGTCGAGGGGGCCATCGGCCCAGTTCAGGCTCCACTCGGCGCCGCGGATGTGGTCGACGGTCACGGTGACCTCGGTGACCTCCGTCAGGTGCTGCCCGAGCAGGGACGCCTGGCTCGTTCGGCTCATGGTCAAGCCCCCTTCTCCGCCGCCTTCGGGTGACTGGTCGTCATACCTGTTCCGCTGCATTGGATTTAGGAGAACCTAGCCGAACATGATCACCCTCGTTCGCCATTCACGGACGCGGGCCCCTGAGCACGAGAACGGGAGACCGTGCTTCGCGGCCTGCTGAAGGCCTTCCGCCCAAGGGCGTCGGGCTCGAACACGGCGCTGGAACCGTGAGGTGACGGCAGCGGCCGGAAGGATCCGCGTCGGGACCTCGGTACGCGGTGCAACGGCGCGTCCTGCGCTCCCTGGCCCATCACCGCGCTGGAACGCTGGCTGGCCATACCGGGCCCTGACCACGCCACTCCCTGCTTGTCCGCGGCGCTGTCAGGTGTCGATCGGTGTGAGAGCCGGATAGATGTCATTCCAGCGGTAGCGACGGCAACGGAGGTGGAAATAGACGTAGCCCGCCACGTATCGCTCGAGGTGCGCCCGCTGGTCGTCGGCGGCGAGAGCGAGGAGGCGGTCGCGGGCGCTGAGACCGCTTTCCAGGGTGCGGCGGACAACGGCCTGGTACGCGATGCCCTCGCGGACGCAAGTGCGGTAGAGCCTGCTGCTGACGAAATCCGCCCCGTCGACGGCCTCCTTGTAGGACGACAGCACATCGTTGATGTCGTTCAGGAATGTCACGCCGGAGCTCAGCGAGCACGACCAGAACGCCCGGTTGGTGCGGGCGTCCAGGCAGCGGTCGGTGAACTGGAGCGAGACGAACCAGAACTGGGAGAAGCCGTTGTAGGCCCGCACGAAGTCACTGTCCACGCCGTCGGACGCCTCGGGCGTGAACTCTGCCTCCATCAGCACGCCGATGAGTGCGTTGTGCAGGAAGGCCCGGTAGACCGCCAGGAACGTCGGATCGCAGAACGGCGCGATCCCCGCGAACATGTGCCGCAGGTAGCGGGTGGTCGACCGGGCCGGGGCCCGCTCGGGCAGCAGGGCCTCCTGCAGGACTGCCTCGGCCTCGGCCGGATCGCGGCTGCAGAGGTCGTCGAGGTAGGTGCCGAACACCCAGACCCGGTCGAGCGCGAAGGCGAGGTCCGCGTCGGCGACCGGCACCATCAGGCTGCGCATCACGGTGATGGCGCGGATCGTCGCAGCAGGGACTGCGATCCCGAAGGCCTCGAACTCGGCGGCCAGCAGATCCGCCCCGGCACGGGTCGCGGCCCGGTCGACGGCCGGCTCGTACGCGACGGCGAACGCGACCAGCCCGTCGAGGAGGCCGGAATCCAGCAGGCCGGCCATCATGGCGCGGTGTCGCGGGTCGGGGACCGCGGCCAACCCGTGCCGTGCCGTACAGCGCAGTGTGTCGATGCCTGGCGGCCGAGGATGCCGGATCGATCGGTGCTCGATCAGGGTCACGCGGTGTCCTTCCCTAGGGGCGGCCCGTCGTTAGCGGCGCTCCATCCGCCGCCTCATCCACCCCCACTGGCCCGGATGCTTGCACGGCCGAGCGGCCTTCCGCGCGCGAAGTCGGCCACCCGCAGCCCGACCAGGGGAATGCCGGGGGGAGTGGTTGACGCGACCCCCGCCTGAGCGCCCCCCTCTGACCAGCCCCCCTCTGACCAGCCCCCGTCTGACCGGTCCCCGCCTGACCGGACGCCGACGCGCGGCCGGACGCCGGCTCACCGCCCGCCCCCGCTACGGTCCCGCTCGGACCACGGTCCCGCTCGGACCACGGTCCCGCGCGGACCACGGTCCCGCGTGGACCACGGTCCCGCGTGGACCACGGTCCCGCGTGGACCACGGTCCCGCGTGGACCACGGTCCCGCGTGGACCACGGTCCCGCGTGGACCACGGTCC
>NZ_JBITXX010000002.1:663517-676140 GCF_044544925.1 Streptomyces sp. NPDC053431
GTCCCGTACTGCCTGGTGCATCCCCTGTCTCACGACCGGGACGGCTGCGGGGGCGGGTCAGGTGAGGAGAGCGGTGAGGGCGCCGGTCACGACGGCAGCGAGCGTGATGACTGCGGCGAAGGCCGTGGCTGCCCGTGTGAGGGCGGTCGGGTAGGAGGCGCCGTCCATGCGGGAGAGTGTGCCCGCGCCGACCGCGGTCAGCAGCGCAAGGACGACCACTACGGCGAGGGAGAGAAGAACGACAGCAACGGACACGGTGGACTCCCGCGGCGAGATGAGGCGTTGACAGGGTCGAAGGTCGCGGAAACCGTGTTCGGCGGGGTTCGCCTGGACGAAGATGAACACGGGCGAACACACCGAGGCCGGGGGAAGACGGGTGCGCGAGGAACGTGGGGGCGGCGAACAGGCAGGGGAGCCGGACGGCGATCCGCTCACGGTCCTGCGCTGCAGGCTTGCCGACGGGCTGTCGCGTTCCCGGCTGACGGGCAAGGCGCAGCTCGCCGACCTGGCGGGTCTGGGACGTACGACCGTGCACGCGGCCTTCAAGGACGACGGCCCGCTGCCTTCGGAACACACGGTGGTTGCGCTGGCCCGCGTGCTGAAGCTGCCTGACGGGGAGTTGCTGAGGCTCCGGCGGCAGGCAGCCCGTGGCGGTATCCCGTCAGGTCCGGGCCGTCCGATCGGGAAGTGGGACCCTCACGATCTGGAGGTCCACCCGGCCGGGAGCGGCAACTCCGCTACCGGCCCCGGCCCCGGCAACTCCGCTACCGGCCCCGGCCCCGGTGCCGTTGCCGTTGGCCCACGGGCACTGCCCAGTTACGTGCCGCGCGGGCACGACGTGGTGCTGGCCGAAGCGGTCCGCGATGTCGCCGGCGGCCGTAGCCGGATCGTGGTCCTCGTAGGTGAGTCGTCGACGGGGAAGACACGCGCATGCTGGGAGGCCGTGCAGCCCCTCGCGGACCAGGGGTGGCGGCTGTGGCATCCCTACGATCCGACCCGGGCCGAGGCCGCACTGGAAGACCTGCACCGTGTCGGCCCCTACACGGTGGTGTGGCTGAACGAGGCCCAGCACTACCTGGGCGACCGCACGGCCGGTGAGCGGATCGCGGCGGCCGTTCGTCACCTGCTGCTCAGTGACAAGCGCGGGCCGGTCCTCGTCCTGGCCACGCTGTGGCCCGAATACGCCCACCAGTACACGGCCCTGTCCACGCCCGAGCGAGAGGACCGCTACAGCAGGGTGCGAGAACTGCTGGCCGGCCACACCGTGACGGTCCCCGATTCCTTCGACACCGAGGCCTTGGCCGCCGCATCAGTCCTCGCCCAGGACGGCGGCGACGCGCTGTTGGCAGACGCACTGGACCGGGCCGGCGCAGACGGGCGCGTGACCCAGGACCTGGCCGGCGCCCCCGAACTGCTGAACCGGTACCAGCACGCCACTGCGCCCGCCCGCGCGCTGCTGAACGCCGCGATGGACGCACGCCGCCTCGGCGTCGGCCTCCACCTTCCCCACGCCTTCCTCACCGACGCAGCCACGGACTACCTGATCGACACCGACTACGACCAGCTCACCGACGACTGGGCAGAGGCAGCGTTCGCCGAACTCGCCCAGCTCGTCCACGGCAAACAAGCCCCCCTCCGCCGCACCACCCCCCGCCTTCCAAGACGCCCGCCCACTCGCACGACCGCGGACGCTGTTGCCGCCGCCGGCACCCCCTCCATGCCGTCAGCGGGGCCGGTGTACCGGCTCGCCGACTACCTCGAACAACACGGCCGCACCGCCCGCACATCCCTGTGTCCGCCCGCCTCCTTCTGGCACGCGGCCCACACCCACCTCACTCACCCCGAAGAACTGGACAACCTCGCCCAGGCAGCCCACGACCGATACCGCTTGCAATGGGCTTACCACCTGCTTCACCGCGCCGCCGAACACCGCAACCCCCACACCCTGATCCGCCTGGCCGGGATGCGGGAGGAGGCCGGGGATGCCGCGGGGGCGGAGTGGCTGCTGCGGCAGGCCGTCGACGGCGGTGACGTAGAGGCGCTGCGCCCCCTGGCCGAGATGCGTGAGCGAGCTGGGGATCGGGAGGGAGCCGAGTCCCTGGCCCGGCAGGCGGCCGACCGTGGCGGCACCGGTCTCCTGCTCCGTCTGGCACGGATGCGGAAGGAAACCGGAGACCGGGACAGTGCCGAGAATCTCCTTCGGCAGGCCGCCGACTTGGGCAGCACCGAAGCCTTGGTCGCCCTGGCCGGGACGCGGAAGCAGGCGGGGGATACGGCGGGGGCGGAGAGTCTGCTGCGGCAGGCCGTCGACAGCGGTGACGTGGAGGCGTTGCTCTCCCTGGCCCGACTGCGGGAGGAAGCCGGGGACCGGGTGGAAGCCGAGTCCATGGCCCGGCAGGCGGCCGACCGTGGCGGCACCGGCTTCCTGCTCCGCCTGGCAAGGATGCGGGGGGAGGCCGGGGATCGGGAGGGCGCCGAGTCGTTGGCCCGGCAGGCCGTCGGCCGGGGCGGCACCGGCTTCCTGCTCCACCTGGTCCGGATGCGGGAAGAAGCCGGTGATCGGGAGGGCGCCGAGAGCATTCTCCGGCAGGCCGCCGAGCACGGCAGCACCGGCGCCCTGGTCGGCCTGGCAGGGATACGAGAGCGGGCCGGGGACCGCGAGGGCGCCGAGAAACTGCTGCGGCAGGCCGCCGCCCGCCGCGACGCCGACGCCCTGTACCGCCTGGCCGAGATGCGTGAGCGAGCTGGGGACCGGGAGGAGTCCGAGTCCCTCGCCCGGCAGGCCACCGACCTCGGCGTGACCAGTCTCATGGACCGCCTGGCCCGCATGCGCGAGCGGGCTGGAGACCGGGACGGGGCCGAGTCCCTGGCCCGCGAGGCTGCCGACCTCGGCGACACCGACGCCCTCGTCCGCCTGGCCGGGATACGCGAAGAGGGCGGCGATCGAGCGAGCGCCGAGACACTGGCGCGGCAGGCCGCCGAACGCGGCAATACCGGCGCCCTGGTCGGCCTGGCCGTTGTACGGGAGCGGGCCGGCGATCGGGCCGGTGCAGAGCTTCTTCTACGACAGGCCATGGCCTACGGGGACATCGAGGCCACGGTCCGCTTGGCCGGGGTGCGTGAGCGGGCCGGCGATCGGCAGGGCGCCGAGTCCTTGTTCCGACAAGCCGTCGATGACGGCCGAACTCCCACGTCGGTCCGTCGAGAAGTGATGCAGGAGGTGTTCAAGAGGCTGTGCCCCCACGGCCTGGACCCGGACGGAACGCCGACGCCCCCGTGGCATTGACCTCCTGCTGGAATGACCCGGGAATGTCCCGTACGGGACACCGCTCCAACCGGTCGCCGAACTCGAAGTGGATCGAGATCAGATCATCAGCACCGGCCGTCAATGGGTCGACCTCGACGGGTGGATCCTGACCGACGAGGACGGTCACCGCCACACCCTCGACCACGTCCGCCTCGAAGGCCGTTCCCGGAAGTGGTTGCCCTTTTTCCTCGCGATACGGTGCTGGCATGTCTCGATCAGTCGAAACCGGATCAGTGTCGTCTCCCGTCACCGCGGAGGACGTCGACCTTGCCGTGCGGCTCGCCGTGGGCGTCCTTCGGGACGCACCCCCGGAGGGCTGGGGCGCCAAGGCCGGTTCGCTGGAGTGGGACTGCTGGGAGACCGCAGAGCACCTCGCCAACGACCTGTTCTACTACGCCGCGCAACTGGGGCCGCAGAGCCCGCCGCTGGACACCCACGTGCCTTTCGCGTTGAGCCAGAAGAGGCCGGAGGGCCCCAAGGTCTTCGTCTACGCGGAACGTGCCGCGGGTCCGGCCGGCCTGCTGCAGGTGCTGGAGGCGTGCGGCGCGCTGCTGGTCGCCATGGTGCGCACCACGCCGCCCCGGGTCCGGGCCCACCACGCCGCCGGAGTGTCGGACCCTGAAGGCTTCGCGGCGCTGGCGTTGCAAGAGACGCTGGTACACATGCACGATCTGGCGGAAGGCTTCGGGCTCGCCTGGACCCCGCCCTCCGCCCTCTGCTCGCGGGTGCTCACCCGTCTCTTTCCAGGGGCTCCGGCCGGCGAGGATCCCTGGCTCACCCTGCTGTGGGCCACCGGCCGCGCCGAACTGCCGGGACACCCCCGCCTCACCAGGTGGCGCTCGGACAGCACACCGCGGTCATAGGAGCGGATCGGCCCCGGCGCTCCGGTTACGCGGACCTCGGCCGCCAAGATCTCGTTGATCACCAAGGGGTGAACTGGAACCGCTGCTCCACGCTTGCGTGGTGCGGGTCCCGGATGGGGAACGTGTCGCCTTACGGCAGTCGGCCCCGGGTGCCCGAGGCGTCCAAGGGGATCGAGGAGTTCCTGGACGCGTGGGGGAGTGGAGCCGGTTCTGTCACGGGTGGCCGGGTCTGGCGACCGACTGGCAGTCATGTGACGCACGTCATAGGGCTGGTTCCCCGCTTCTCGTTATCCAGGCTCTGCCGGCGACTCTCCCTTGCGTACGGGTTTTCACGAGTGGTGTGGAAGGGCGGGCGGCGTGGAGCTGGTTTCGGGCTTTGAGCGGTCGGTGGACGTGGAGTTGGTACGGGCGGCGCAGTACGGGGACACCTGGGCGTGGCAGCAGCTCATCGGCGGCTATGAGCCGCTTGTTCAGGCGGTTGCGGCCCGGGCTCTCGAGGGCCGACCGGGCGCCGACGCCGCGGTGCGCGCGATCGTGCGGGACACGCTGGGCCGCGCCGAGTTCGTGCTGGGCACCCTTGCGTCGCCGGAGGCGTTTCGTCCCTGGCTCGTCGGCATCGGCGTGGCGAGCACCCTCGCCCACGCGGCCGGCCTCCCGGTTCCGGCCGTGCCTGCCGCTGGTGTCCTCGATGCTCGGTGTTGGCTCGAGGCGGAGGATGCGGTGTTGGCGTCGCTGTGGTCGCTGGAGCAGGAGGGGGTGCTGGGGCGTGACGAGACGGCGACAGCACTGAACTGGTCCTTGCAGGACACGACGCTGTGCTTCGAGTCGCTGCGCGTACGCGTGGACGCGGCCCGGTCGGTGACCGTCGCGCTCGCCCGCGCTCCCCGCTGCCCGGCCCTCGATGAGCATGCCGCTGCCTGGGACGGCCAACCGGGCGCCGCGTGGCGCGACGAGCTGGCCCGGCATACCGCGCACTGTGAGTACTGCGTCACCGGGTTTGCCGCAGCGGCGGTCGACAGTACGACTCCGGCGTACGCGGCAGCCGTCTCGGACGCTGTCGGTCCGGGCGCCTGGGCGGCCGGTGCTTCGGGGAGTTTCGGCGCGGCCCGCGCTGCCGGTGTGACCGGTGTAGCGGGCGCGGCCCACACTGCCGCTGTGGCCGGTGTGGCTGGCACCGAAGCCCTCGCCCCCACGGAGGCACTCGCCGCGACAGAGGCGTTCGCGGCCGTCCCTGCCGATGCGTCCGATCACCTCATTGCCACGGGCGAGGGCACCACCGCGGTGGCGGGCGGGCGGCGTGCCACCCGGGCCGCTCTCCGTCGGCGTCGTCAGGCCGACGAACGCACCCGTCGCCGTGTGGTGGTCGCGGCCGGTCTGGCCGTCGTCGCGGTCACCGGCGGAGCCTTCACCCTGAACACGGGACGCGGCAGCGATCTGCTGGAAGCAAACCGCGTCGCGGCTCCGGATCTCGATGTCGATCTGACGAACGAGCCCGGCGCTCTCACCACCTCCGCATCCCCCTCCACCTCTCAGTCCGCTTCCGCGGCTCGGACCCCTGGCTCACCCGGGACGCCCACCGGCACCCCCAGCAAGGCTCCCCGGCCCAGCACGGCGACCGGCTCCCCGAAGCGCCCCGCCGCGCCCGCCACCACGGCCCCCACCCGGCGGAAGGCCGTTCCCACGCGTGGTTCCGACGCCGGTTCGGACGCTCACACGCAGCGGGATGCGGGCGTGTCCTCGGTCGCCGATCAGGTGATAGCTCTCGTCAACGCCGAGCGGGCGAAGGCCGGTTGCGGTGCCCTCACCGCCAACGCCACCCTCACCAGGGCGGCTCAGGGCCACTCCGACGACATGGCGGCCCGTGACTTCTTCGACCACACCAACCCCGACGGCGCCGGCCCCGGCGACCGCGTGACCGCCGCAGGCTATCCCTGGTCGACGTACGGCGAGAACATCGCCATGGGGCAAAGCAGCGCCGAGCAGGTCATGGAGGCCTGGATGAACAGCCCCGGCCACCGTGCCAACATCCTCAACTGCGACTTCAAGGAAATCGGCGTAGGCATCCACAACTCCGGCGGCCCGTACTGGACACAGGTCTTCGGCGCCCGCTGATGATCTGAGTCACAGCCTCGCCGGCAGGAGGCGGCGACTTCGTCGAGGATCCCGTCGGCCGTCTTCGTCCGCGCGAAGACGGCCGACAGGTGTCAGTTCAAGCCGGCGAGCCCGGCGAGCCAGGCCCGGATGTTCCGTTCGAGAGCGCGGACGGAGTGGTGGACGCCGCTCTTGAGCTCCTTCTGTTTCAGCTCGGCGAACCACCGCTCGGGCAGGGCCGCGCCAGCCCCGCTCCCCACGTCTGCTTCACGGACAGGAGCTCCGGAAACTCCGCGACAACCGCCAAATGGCACTCAAGCACCAACTGACGCCAGCCAGGACCCACGTCGACGTCGTGGGGAGGGTCGCGCAGGTGCTGCCTGATCGGCTCCAGCACATCACCCCAGGCCGGGGAAGTCTCCACCATCCAGTCCCCGCACGCAGCAACTGACCCCAGGGCCCACGCTGCAGATCACTTTTCCTCGAGGTGAGGACGGTGCTGCTGCCGCCGGCGGTGCTTGCGCATGGAGACCTGGGAGCCGCAGTTGGTGCTGCAGTAGAGTCCCGCGCCGTTGCGGGTGCGGTCGAGGAAGCCGAAGTGGCACGGGGGGTTGCGGCACGCTTTGATGCGCCGCCAGTCGCTGGTCTGGGCGATGGTCGTCACCGCGGCGAGCACGGTTCCGAACACGTACGGCACTCCCGTCTGCGGGGAGGCCAGCTCTGCGCCGCCCGCCGTGACGACCGTCGCCAGCGGGTAGAGCGAACCCACCCGGCGCAGATGCCGCTCGGCGCGCAGCAGCGGTTCGCCCAGGCTGTCCTCGTCGCCCGAGTGCGCGAGCAGCACGGTGACCAGGGCGTCACGCAGCTCGCGCGCGACAGCGGCGTCGGCGTCGGTCACCACCGTTTCACCATCGAACTCGTCGCGCTCCGCCAGCCAGACCCCGAACGAGCTCCCGTCGGCGAAGAGTTCTTCACGGCCGGATCCGTCCGCGCGGGTGTTCACGAACGCGAGAACGGTCTGCACCGCCGGCGGGACGGTGCCTGGACTGGGTTCGGGGGATCCGGCTGCCGCATTGATCACCCTCCCACAGTACATCCGCGTGAGCGGCACTAATCCATCTAGCGGGCAACTCTCCATCAATCCGACGTTGACGCGTTGCGAGCTAACCGCTTACGGTCGCAACATGACGAGATCAACACACCCCCAGACCCACCCCCGCACATGGCTCATCACCGGTGCGACGTCCGGCATCGGCCGCGAACTGACGCTCCAGGCGCTCGAGAACGGCGACACCGTCTCCGCCCTCGCCCGCGACACCACCTCCCTGGACGAACTGGCGCAAGCGCACGGTGACCGCCTTCTTCTCCTCCAGACGGACGTACGCGACGAGCGAGCCGTCCGGGACGCGGTGGAAGGCACGCTCGCACGCTTCGGCCGTATCGACGTCGTCGCCAACAACGCGGGATACGGACTGTTCGGAGCCGTCGAGGAGGCCTCCGACCCCCAGGTCCGGGCCGTGTTCGACACCAACGTCTTCGGAGTGCTCAACGTGCTGCGCGCAACGCTGCCGGTGCTCCGCGCCCAGCGGTCCGGGCACATCCTCCAGGGCTCCTCGGTATACGGGCAGTCCGCCCACCCCGGCGTGGGTCTGCTGGCCGCCACCAAGTACGCGGTCGAGGGCCTATCGGACGCGCTCGCGGCCGAGGTCGCGCCGCTCGGCATCAAGGTCACGATCATCCAGCCCGGGATGACCGCGACGCCCTTCCTCGCCAACCTCGACGTCGCGGCCGGCCTGCGTGACTACGACCAGACCGTCCGCGAGGTGCACAAGGCCATCGGGGAGCTGCCGGCGTCCGCCTTCTCCGCCGCCGCGCGGATCGCCGAAGGCATCCGGACCGCGGTCGACAGCCCCAACCCTCCGCTACGCCTGGCCCTTGGCCCCTCCAGCGCGACGGGCATGCGCGCCGCTCTGGAGGCACGGATCGCGGACCTCGACAACTGGCAGCGTGTGACCGACGCCGTCGACAGGTAGCAACCGCATCGCGCCGGGAACACGGTCATGACGGCCATGGCCCGGCTCTCCTGACCGCCCGGCCATGACCGCAGAGGTCTGGGTCGAAGCCACAGCAGACGCCTTCGACCCAGACCCTCGTACTGCCACTGCCACTGCCACTGCCATTACTTATGCTTCTGCTTCTGCTTCTGCTGCTCCGAACCACCGTTCTGACAGCTCGGGCAGGTACGTGCCACGTCCGCACCGTACGTCGCGGGCCCGTTCAGTCTTTCCCCTGCGGGCGACCACCTACGGTCACCCACCGGCCGGGACGGACGGCTGAAGTTCAGATTCCGTCCCGGGCCGGCTGCGGGTATCCGATCTCGGCGAGGTCCTCGGCCAGGTCTGCGAGGCTGACCTCCGCGTTCAGCGAGGACACGAGCTTCTGGCTCAGCGGTCGCAAGGCATACACGGCGCGCACCGCTTCCAGGTCCACGGGGATCTCGTAGTAGTCCTCGGCGAAGCGCTGGAACGCCTCCGGCGAGCGGTCGACCAGGAGCTCGAACAGGCCCGTCGCCCCGTCGGGGTCGGACCACCCGGCGGGGAAGTCGATCACGCCGTGCCGCCACCGATCATCCGTCGCCTCCCGCCACAGGCAGGCCGTCACGACGGGGACGCCGTCCTCGTCGCTGAACGCCGGCTCCTCCACGAAGGGCTGGAAGACCTCCGGAACCCCGTCGATCACTCCCGGCCAGGGCTCGCCGTCGTTGCCGTACGGGCTCATCGGTGCTTCGTGGTCGAAGCCGCGGACGTAGGCCCCGGCCGCCGAGAAGACGATGGAGTACTCGTCCCCCGACCCGTTGCGCATCGACGCCATCTCCTCGCCGTCTGCCCAGCCGGCATTGAAGGAGTAATACCGGTCTTCCCAGTCCGGGCTCAAGATCGCGTCGAGCATCGCCAGTGAGCGGCACAGGTTCCGCAGGTCAGCGATGGAAGGGAGCCGGCGAGCTACGTCGTAGACAGTCACGTGCCCATCCAACCGGATGCCACTGACACCCAGAATCTCCCCCCAGGGCTGTCACGCTCTGGAGCGGCACCGGAGGCACGTGGGTCAACTGTCCACGGTTGAATACGCCAGCCCACCCGCTCCCGGCCCGACGACGAACAGGCTCGGCCAGCCGACCCGCGTGGGCCCGGGGGACTCCCGGACTACGTTGCGGCCGGGAGACTGGCCCCGCCACACCGCCGGAACGGATCGGAAGCGGCCCGACGCCGGAGCGCGCGTTCGTCCGATCGGCCGAGTCCTCGCACGTCAGCCCCACCCCCGGCCTTCTTGGCGATGCCCCGGGATGGCGTACGTTCACATGCCGAGCCCTCAGCCGCGTCCGTAATGTCCTACTCGGACCTATGGACCGACACGAGAGGTGACCGGTGGCTCTCCACAACGCCCAGGTATCGGCGACCGACCCGGCCGTCGACATCTTCGCCTCGCCCCTGAGCGAACAGCCCCTGCCCAAACGATCCATGCCCGCCCTGCCCTCGCCACCTCCCGTCGTCTTCCAACTGCTGCACAACGAGCTGCTTCTGGACGGCAACGCCGCGCAGAACCTCGCCACCTTCTGCACCACCTGGACGGACGACGAGGTCCGCCGCCTGATGGACCTGTGCCTGGACAAGAACATCGTCGACAAGGACGAGTACCCGCAGACCGCGGAGATCGAATCCCGGTGCGTCAACATCCTCGCCGACCTCTGGCACGCCCCGGCCGGCGCCGACGGCGCGGACGCGGTCGGCTGCTCCACCACCGGCTCCAGCGAGGCGGCCATGCTCTGCGGCCTCGCCCTCAAGTGGCGCTGGCGCGACCGCCGACGGGCCACGGGGCAGTCGACCGAGCGGCCCAACCTGGTGTGCGGCCCCGTGCAGGTCTGCTGGGAGAAGTTCGCCCGCTATTTCGACGTGGAACTGCGCCAGGTCCCGGTCGAACCGGGCGCGACCGGCCTCCAGGCACATCAGCTGCGGGAGTACGTCGACGAGAACACCATCGGTGTGGTCGCGATCCTCGGGGTCACCTACACCGGCACCTACGAGCCGGTCGCGGAGATCGCCGCCGAACTCGACCGCATGCAGGCCGAGAGCGGCATCGACGTCCCGCTGCACATCGACGCCGCCTCCGGCGGGTTCATCGCCCCGTTCCTCCACCCCGAGCTGGAGTGGGACTTCCGGCTCCCGCGGGTCGCCTCCATCAACGCCTCCGGGCACAAGTACGGGATGGCCCCGCTCGGCGTCGGCTGGGCCCTGTGGCGCGACCAGGACGCCCTGCCGGACGGCCTGGTCTTCCACGTCGACTACCTCGGTGGCGACATGCCCACCCTGGCCCTGAACTTCTCACGCCCCGGCGGCCAGGTCATCACCCAGTACTTCATGTTCCTGCGCCTGGGCCGCGAGGGATACCGCCGCGTCTACCAGGCGTGCGCCGACACCGCCCAGCACCTCGCCCGCCAGATCGCCGACATGGGCCCCTTCACCCTGCTCTACGACGGAGCCGGCGCACTGCCCGCCGTCTCCTACACCCTCACCGCCCCCGACTCCGTCGACTGGACCCTGTACGACCTCTCCGACCAGCTCCGCATGCGCGGCTGGCAGGTCCCTTCCTACCCCCTGCCCCCAGGCCGTCAGGAAACCGTCATCCAGCGCGTCCTGGTCCGCCACGGCGTCGACCGCGACGAGATCGAACTCCTCGCCGACGACATCCGCAGAGCGATCAAGCACCTCGACAAGGGCCGCGCGCACGCCGCCGACCGCGTCGGCTTCCACCACTGAGACAGCACCTGCACACCGTCAGCCGAACGGCCGGCCTCCGGTGCCGTCGTCTCCTTGTCGCACCCGCTCGCCTCGGGGGGGAGAGAGAGTGAGAGCGGCCGGTGCAGCGGTTGTGGTGGCTGGTTGGCTACATGCCGCGATCCGGACCGAACCAGGCATCGGTGCGGTCCTCAGGGGTCATCGGGAGGCGCTCCAGCCGGACGGGGCCGGGGTAGAAGGCTGAGCTGTTCGGGCCGGCTATTTCTTCGCCGATTTCGACTCCCCGTCCGGCGTGGAGCAGCTCCCAAGCAGCCGGATCGGCGTACCTGTGCCGGGCAGGGCCGAGCATCGCCATGGCGGCGGCCAGGTAGTCGGTCATGGCGTCCTTCGCTCGTATACGCGGCCGCCTGCGGCGCACGTGGTTCCGGCAGGGAGCATCTCACCCAGCAGCAGCAGCAGCGGCGGCGGCGTGGCCACTGGCGGAACCGGACGGGTGAGATCCCCGGCACAGGCGGTTCCAGGCGTAGCGCGCCGGCGCTCGGCCCTCCCTGTCGTGACGATGACATCCCGCCTGGCCGTGCTTCAGTTGGCCCTGTCTGCGTACTCCCCGATGAGCGCACCTGTGCACGGTCGAACGAACGAGCGCGCTCAGGCCCAGGCGCTTCAACGGAAGGCGTCGGCGTTCTCCAAAGCCCACTGCTCGAAACGGGCGGGCCCGCATTCCGGTGACCCACGCAACAGTGTCACGCACCATCAGCAGCTCATGGTTCACGTCTCCGCCGGTGACGTCGAGCACCGCGTCCGCGGCCTGGGACCCGGAGACCGCGGCCATCTGTGCGTAGGCCTGTGCGCAGCTCCTTCAGCAGGGCGCTGCCCATGTTTCCAGTGGCTCCGGTCACAAGGATCACGGCGTGTTTCCCGTCGTCAGATGATCACGTGAGCCACACGCTGAAACTCAATCACGCTTCAGGTCAATGAGCCGCCCGGCTCTGCCTGCGGCTGGTATCGGATGCACTACCCCAAGTAGCGGCGAGAGGTGCGGTGGCTGACGGTGGGCCATGTCGCCGCGTTCGAAGAGCCGACAGACAGTCAGCCGGCGCGGGCGACGAAAGGAAGTCATCGATGCGCTCTGCCCGCATTGTTCTCGCCGCGACCGCCGCCGCCGGCACCCTGGCGCTCGCCGCACCGCTTTCCTACGCCAGCACCGCGGGGGACTGGGACAAGGACGACTCCTCTCACAGCCAGGCGCACCAGCCCGGCAAGCCGCACGGTGGTGTGCACACGGGCTCCGGTGCGCTCGCCCTGGTGAGTGGCGAGGACTGGTCCAAGGGTGACGCCGACAAGGCGAAGGACAAGGACTGGTCCAAGGACGACGCCGAGAAGGGCAAGGACAAGGAGTGGTCCAAGGAGAAGGACAAGGACAAGCCGCACGGCGGTATGCACACCGGTTCCGGTGCGCTCGCCCTGGTGAGCGGCGAGGACTGGTCCAAGGGTGACGCCGACAAGGCGAAGGACAAGGACTGGTCCAAGGACGACGCCGAGAAGGGCAAGGACAAGGAGTGGTCCAAG
>NZ_JBITXX010000002.1:676239-690943 GCF_044544925.1 Streptomyces sp. NPDC053431
GGAGAAGGACAAGGACAAGCCGCACGGCGGTATGCACACCGGCTCCGGTGCGCTCGCCCTGGTGAATGGCGACGACTGGTCGAAGGGTGACGCCGAGAAGGACAAGGACAAGGACTGGTCGAAGGAGAAGGACAAGGACTGGTCCAAGGAGAAGGAGGACGGCTACAAGTCGGAGAAGCCGAAGGGCGGCGTCCACACCGGTGGCGGTGGCCTCGCGGCCAGTGGCACGAACGTGACCGGTGCTCTGGTCCTGGCCGGTGGCCTGGCCGCGTTCGTCCTGATCCGCCGTAGGAAGGCTGCCGGCGCCGCCTAGCGGACGCTGACTGGCTGCCGTCGCCGCTTGGCGAACGCGTACTGGATGTGGGCCGCCGTCGCACAGGAGGCGGCGGCCCGCATCTGACTCCTTGAGGTATTCCGCGCGCATCTGAAAGGTCGTGTCTCCGGTGACGACCCGTCCCGACCCCGTGAACGAGGGATCATCCCGACGCACCAGGCGGTGGGTCGGCCGAGCTGTGTTCTGGGCTTTGGCGGTGGCCGTACTGCTCTACGCGTTCGGCTCGAAGATGTTCGCTTCGGATGCGACCTCGCCGGTCTCGCCTTCGGCGCCTCCCACGACGCAGCAGGCACCGGCCGCCGCACCGCAACCCGCTCGACCCAAGGCCTCGACCGGGCCGGAGAAGACGTCACCGGGCGACCCGGCGATGCCGCGTTCCGCACCGATCCGCCTGCGGATTCCCAAGATCGGCGTGGATGCGCCGTTCATCGGTTTGAAGATCGGCCCTTCCGGTGCCCTGGACCCGCCTCCGGCGAACGACACGAACCTGGTCGGCTGGCAAAGCTCCGGGCCCTCACCCGGCGAGCGTGGGACCGCGATCATCGCGGGCCACCTCGACACCCTCACTTCCCCCGCCGTCTTCGCTCGCCTTACGGAACTGTCTCCCGGTGACCACTTCGAGGTCGACCGCGCTGACGGCACCACGGCCGTCTTCCTCATCGACTCCGTGGAAAGTTTCAACAAGGACGACTTCCCCAACAAACGTGTCTACGCCGACACTCCGAGCGCGCTTGCCCGGCTCATCACCTGCGCCGGAGCCTACGACCGCCAGGCGCGCGACTACACCGAGAACCTCGTCGCCTTCGCGCACCTGGACCGGATCGCCTGACACCGCCGAGCTGCGCGGAATGCCGCCGGGACCGTCTGCGAGGCGTCCCGGTCGAGGCGCAGGACGTCGTGAGCGAAGTGACCCAGAAGACGAACAGCCCGGTGAGCTCTGACTGCGTCGGGCCTCAGGCTCCCAGCTGACCGCCCCGAACACCGAAGATCCAGCTCATGGTTCCACGGTCATACGTAAGATCAACTTATGCTCGATGTCCGACGTCTCCACATGCTGCGCGAACTGGACCGCCGCGGCACCATTGCGGCTGTCGCCGCGGCGCTGAACTTCACGGCCTCGGCGGTCTCCCAGCAGTTGGGCGTGCTCGAGCGCGAGGCGGGCGTGCCCCTGCTGGAACGAAGTGGCAGACGGGTGGTGCTCACACCCGCGGGCCGCACCCTCGTCACCCACGCCGACGCCGTCCTCGAACGTCTCGAACTCGCGGTGTCCCAGCTGGCCGGGGCACGTGAGGGCATCGGCGGGCCGCTGCGGATCGGTACGTTCCCCTCAGGCGGTCCCGCGATCGTGCCCGCCACGCTGGCCGAACTGGCCCTGCGACATCCCGCACTGGAACCGATGCTGCAGGAGATCGACTCGGCGCGCGTCTCCGACAGCCTGCGCGCCGGCGAACTCGACGTGGCCCTCGTCCACGACTACGACTTCGTGCCCGCGTCACCGGACACCACCGTCGACCAGGTGCCCTTGCTGGACGAGCCGATGTATCTGGCCACGGGCGCCGCCGCCGAAAGCGCTCAAACTCAGGCGTCCGGTCCCGCAGCCGGCGGCGACACGCTGGCGGAGCTGCTCGGACCGTGGGCCATGTCTCCGTGGATCACGGCCCGGGAGGGCACGACCGGCCACGCCATGGCCGTACGCGCCTGCCAGGCGGCCGGTTTCCAGCCGCGCATCCGCCACCAGGTCAACGACTTCCGTACGGTCCTGGCACTGGCCGCCATCGGACAAGGAGCCGGATTCGTACCGGAGATGGCCACCGCACACGCCCCCGAGGGCGTGGTCCTGACCCGGCTACCCCTCTTCCGCCGGTCGAGAGTCGCCTTCCGCGCGGGCGGCGGCGCACACCCGGCGATCGCGGCATTCGTGGCGGCGGCCCGCACGGCGGTGGGCGTGACGGGCAGTGCCTCCCTGCTGGCGACGTAGCCCAACGACGTAGCCCAAGGAAACCTCTATGACCACAGCCCCCGAAATCCCTGACGAGGCTGATCCCCCACGCTCTACCTCGCGCGCTCGAGGGCCCACGGTCTCGCTCAGTCGTCGCCGCCATGAGGCGGCAGCGGCGATTCCACATCCGTCGATGCTTGCCCCGCCGAGGGAGAGCGTGCAGGCGCAAGCGGAGAGGGTGGCCGCCTCCGCGGGGGAATGGTCGCCGTGCCGCTAGGACCGATCAGACCGGAGGTTTCACCCCGTCGTGACCCCTCTCGGATTCTCCTGCGCGGCCAGCACCTCTGCGGCACGGACCGCGAAGGCTTCGCAGGCCCGCTCTGCGACTTCGCCTCGGGTGAGCATGTCGTCCTTGTCCGCCGCGAAGAAGATCTCCCGCGTCATCACCTGGATCGCGGCGGCCTGTTCGGCGAGACGCTGCACCTGCGGGCCATGCGCGACGAGGCGAAGCCGGAACACACGGCTACGGAGCTCGACGTAGAGCCGGTAGGACTCGGCCCGGGCCTCCAGGGCGGCCTCGGAGCTGGTTCCCGACTGCTGGCTCGTCCACCGGTCGTACTGGGCCCGCCGATAGTCCTCCGCCAAGGCGAGGAAGTCGGCACAAGCGTCGAGGAGGCGCTGGTGGTTTTGTTCGCGATCGGCACGGGCTGCCGACCGGACCGTACTCTTCTCCTGGTAACGGTGTGCAACGGCAGCACCCAACAACGTTCCGACGACGGCGAGAGCGGACGCGAAGAGTTCCGGCACGATGACCAGCGAACCACTTCGGTACCGACCCGCCTAGAGCTCGAACCGGCCATGCCCCGCCGCCACCCGCACGCAACTGACAGTTCCTGTACGACAACCGGCCGGCCCGCGGCCGTACGACCCGCCCACTCCCCGTCGGCGCGTCGCAGTTGCCCCTCCGGCCGGCCACCACCTCAAGAGCCGATCCGCAGCGTCCCGTACTGTCGGCCCCATGATGATCAAATCGGGCGACCCGCGTGGCCTCGGTCTCCCCGGCCCCGAGGCGCGGTTGCGCTTCGGGACGGAACAGCATGAGAGCGGCGGCGGCCCGCGGCGCCGTTTGCTGCTGGTCGACGACGAGCCTGCTTTCGAGCTCAGCTTCTATTGCGGGACGTGCCCGTTGCTGTTCCGCCGGTTGGAGTCCGCGACCCAGAAGCTGTCCCTGGAGAGCGTGCAGGAGCGGCTCACCGGCGCACTGGACGATCCGGACGACGGCGGCGTGATCGACGCGTTCGGTGCGCTGCTGCCGCAGGGCGAGTACCTTCCGCTCCTCCTCGATGTGGAACCCCGGTTGATCGTCCCCGGCCAGGCAGGCGACTACTTCAGCGGCGAGCAGGTCACCACATGGGGCGTCGATCAGTTCTGGGGCCTGCCGGAGTATCCGCACACCCCGTACTACCGGACTTTCGAGACCGCCGTCGACGCGGGCGCCCATCTCTACGAGTTCGTCGTGCCCATGGTTCCGCCCACGTGGAACGAGAGGGAGCGCGTCGAGGAGTACATGGCGCTCATGGGACGGGGAGCGGTGCCCACGGCGGTGGCGATCTCCACGCTGGACGTGTGCGAGCCCGCCGCCGGGACGCCGGTCGACCACTACCGACACTGGGGCCTGACCCACTTCCTCCTCGACGGTCACCACAAGCTGGAGGCCGCGGCCACAGCGGGCCGGCCGGTCCGGCTCCTCTCGCTCCTGACCCTGAGTGAGAGCCTGGCCGCAGCGGAAGACTGTGCCCGGCTGCCCGACCTGCGAGCCCGTCCCCGCTCGGCCCGGCCAACCAGCACCTGAACGACACCGATGTCCCCGCATCGTTATTGGTGCTTACGCAGGCCGGCGTCCGTGTTCCTGATGAGCTGCCAGGGGGACTACTACCTTCACCACGGTCTCCGAAGGCTTGCCCCGGCGAGCAACTGCTTGCCGGGGCAGCCGAGAGGGCGGTGTCCCCTTGCGGAGGCGGCTGCCTCCGCACGGTGTGGTGGCCGCCCTGTCACTAGGGCTGGGTGACCACCATGCTGGGAACACGCCCGCCGAGCGCGGAGATCGCCCCGGAGGTACCGACCCCCGCGGTGTTGTCGGCGTAGATCCAGAAGCCCACGTTGAACGTGTACTCGTGGCCGGCGCGCATCGGGAACTGGGTCCGCATGGAGGTGTCCGTCACGGGATTGGTCTGGACGAAGTCGGCCCACTCGTTGACGCTGACACGCTTGCGCCACAGCTTGTGGGAATTGACCGCCTTGAGCTTGCCGTCCTCCAGGATCGTGCACTCCGTACCGCCTTCGACGGTGGCGTTGCTTCCGATACCGAAAGCTCCCACGACCCAGAAGAATCCCAGCACTCTCAGCGAGTCTCCGCTCAGCAGCCCGTTGACGGTCGGCCGGAAGAGCAGGCCGAACCCCGCGTGCGCTTCGACGAACTTGCCGCCGGCTCCCGGAATCCACGGGCCGCACCGGCCTTGCAGCGACGCCTGCCCCAAGGGGCGGTTGGTGGAGGAGGTGTACGGGGCACTTCCACCGGTGTTGTGCCATCGCCAGTCGAAGTGATAGGGCGGACTGAAGACTTGCGTCGCGCGGACGTCATGAATATGCATGTCGGCCGCTTCGACCGCGACCGGGTATTCGGCGCCCGCCTCCAAAAGGGTAGGTTCGTCGAACCTCAGCGGCGTGTGGTCGCGCAGGTGCTCGAACTTCCTGCGCCCCGCCTCGTCCGCTTCCACCGCTTTGCGCAGGGGAGCGTTGATGGCGTCGGAGAGCTCCTGGTACCCCGCTTCCACGGCGCGTTGCTGTTCCCGCGCCTCGACGCCGGCGGCCGCCATACGCTCGACCGAGCGCCGGGCGATCTTGCGCTGCTCCGAGGTGAGATCTTCGCTGAAGTCGATCTCGATGGCTGGTGCTCTCTCCTGCTCGGGAGCCGACAAGAGGCTTGATTCGTAGGTGACAGCCATGGAATTCACCCTGGCTTTCGTGACGGTTTCCACTTCGAGACAACGCAGAGAAGTCGGACACGCACACGCACGGCGGCGGACGGTAACGCGACTCATCGCGCGCATGGCCGCACGGGTTTGCGCGGCGTGGCATGACGCGCGCCGCAACACCTTCACTGCGAGGGGGCCAGTGGTGAGGCTCCGCCTCCAGCACACTGGACTCGTTCAACCAAATGGGCGATATGCCAGTTCCAGTGAATCACTCAGCCCAAACCCCCGCAATGCGAACGCCCGCCCCGCCGGCACCCACCAGCCCTTGTGAGAAGGGCAGTTGAAGAGGCGACGAGCGCGAGATAACACCGTCAACTTCCCAGGTGTGGCCCGATACCGGGACGACACCCGGTGAGCCGGCATCCCGTGGGGGCCCCTATCTCTTCGGCCAAGGTGGTCGGGTGGCAGTGTGGCTGTCATGAGTGATGAGGTGCCTGTCGGGAGTCGGCGGGCGAGATCGTGCGGCCGTGCGACTTTTGCGTCCATCCGGGCGCGTGGACTCGGGCGACGAGCGGCCCTGCGCGTCGGCCGCTGCCAGGAAGGAGGAGGCCATCTGGGTCATCGGCGACACGCAGATGTCGTTGGCGACCCAGAGCTGGCTGCAACGAACGCAGCCCCCTTGTGTCTTCCCGGCCAAATGAATCCGAACGCGCATCGCCAGCGGCACCCAAGACGCCCCCGTCATTGGACGGCCGGTCGCGGCGTCGAAGGCATGGGGGCCATACCTCATAAGGCAATTCAGCATTCCTCCTCGCGCCGGCCGACTGCCGGACGGCCGAGTGTCGCAACGACCACAGACCCGGGGCCAAGGGGGTCGGTGGACCCCACCCCCCCCGTGCGCTCAGGCGGTGAGCAGAAACGGATTCCATGCGGCTACGAGATATCGGACACGCACGCCTCGCACCGTGGCTGATCAAGTCCAGAAGATCGTGACGAACTGTCAGGGCTGAACAACATCACCGGCTTATGAGAGGTGGCCTATCGTCGTGGCGGCCCGGCGGGGCCGCCACCGCGTACAGCCGCAGCCCAGGCCGCAGGTCCGGGCCGAACGTGAGCCCGACGTCGCAGCACACGAGCCAGGGGTACGACCGCAGGAGGAGTCCGCCACCTCCCGCGGTCGTAGGCCGGCGGCCGGTTTGGGGTGCACGGTTGCGACTTCGGTCGCACCGTGGCCCCACCCCGGTTGCTACCCCGGTCGCAGTCGGCGTCGACCTGGGGCCGATGTGGCGGCGGGGGCCCGGCGCCGAGCATGACCGGGTGACCGAAACCATCCCAGGGCTGTTCCTGTCCCCTCCGGAAGTCCTCGTCCTGCTGGGCGCCGTCGCGCTGCTGGTGGTGCGCTGGCTCCCCGCGGCCGCCCGCCGCCCCGGCACCTTCGCGGCCGGGGCGGTCCTCGTGCCGTCGGCGATCCTGCTGGGCATCGTGGGGATCCGCTGGCAGATGCTGCCGGTCCTGGCCGGCGCCGCCGTCGCCTCGGCGTTCGCCCTCCCGCCCCTGCTGCGGCGCCGTACCGGCCGGCCGGCGCGGCGGGCCCGCTGGTGGCTGGCCCTGCCAGGATCGCTGGCCTGCGCCGGCCTGATCGCCACCGGCCCGGTGGCCGCCTGGGCCTTCCCCGTGCCCGTCTTCCCCGAGCCGACGGGCGACTTCGCGGTCGGCACTCGGGTGGTGCAATGGACCGACCCGCTCCGCCCCGAGAGCTTCACCACCGATCCGGATGACCGGCGCACGGTCGTGGTCCAGCTCTGGTACCCGGCGCAGAAGAGCCCCGCGGGCATCCCTCGGGCCCAGTACCTGGGACGCACGGAGGACGAGGCGCGGACCGTCTCCGAGGCCCTCGCCGACGGCGTCGGCCTGCCCGGTTTCCTGGTCGACGGCGTCCCAAGGGCCCACAGCCGCGCGGTCGTCGACGCCCCGGTGGCCGGCGGGGGAGAGCGATTCCCTGTCGTCCTCTTCTCCCCGGGGTCGGGCGGCGTGCGGACCCAGAACACCGCGTGGGCGGAGGAACTCGCCAGCCATGGCTACGTGGTCGCCGCCCTCGACCACCCGTACGACTCCACCGTCGTCGTCCTCGCCGACGGCCGCACGATCCGCGGCACCACCACCTCCTCCGGGGACCGTGACAGGGACGAGGAGCTGGCCGCAGGCTGGACCGCCGTCCGGGCCGACGACCTCGGCTTCGTCCTCACCCAGTTGGAGCGACTGGACCGCGGTGAGACCGCCGACCCGCTGACCGGACGCCTGGACACCGGCCGCGCCGCGGCGGCCGGCCACTCCCTGGGCGGAGCCGCCGCCCTGCAGGCGGCCCGGCAGGACCGCCGGTTCGACGCCGTCGTCGACCTGGACGGCTACCCCCACGGCCCCACCACGCCCGCCCTCGAGCAGCCTGCGCTCGCGCTCACCCAGGAGATCACCGCCGGCACCGACCCACGCTATGTGCCCCGGCTCACCGAGGCCCTCGAGCACAGCACCGCGACGAGCTACCGGCTCACCGTCCCCGGCGCCGGGCACCTCACCTTCATGGACGGCCCGCTCTACCTGCCGCCGGTGCCCTCGATCGTCGGCACCCTGGGCCGCACCGAGAGCCCGCGCGTCGTCGCCGCGGCCACCCTCGCCTTTCTGGACGCCACCCTGCGAGGCCGCCCCGGCGACCCGGCCGACACCCTCAGGGCCTACGGCACGGTCTCATCATCAGGGGCTCGGGGAACTGCGACGCCAACCCCGTGATCGGCCTTACGCGCGTGTCCGGCCACCCGCGGGGTCGGCCTCGCACTTCCCCGAGCCCCGGAGCTGTCCGGCCGATCATGTGACCGTCGTTTGATCTGCTCCTTCGTATGGAACCAGGCCTTTTCCTTCGGATCATCTGATCGTGGTTGATGTGTGTCGTTGACGCCGCCCAGTGGTCGAGGACCGAGCCGTTGCTGCTGCCGGACCGGACGCCGAAGCGGGGTGGTCGGTGGCGCGATCACCGGCAGGTGATCGACGCAATCGCGTTCATTCCACCGTCGTCCGCGCCCAGCAGCAGCACGTCGCAGGGGTCCGTCCAAAGGGCCCCGGCCGGCGAGCCGGACGACCACGCCCTCGGGCGGTCCCGCGGCGGACTGACCGGGAAGATCCCTCTCACCGCCGACAGCGGCCGCCATCCGCCGGCCTTTGTTCTTACCTCCGCCAGGCAGCCGACGCGCCCGCATTTCCTCCACAGGCAGGCAGTCGCGCGGGGCGGGTCCGGACGGTGACGTCAGCGACAGCGCACAGCGAACCCCCGGCCGGTCAGGGGCGGGGGTTCTTGGTTTCGGCCACGCGCCTCAATCGGCAGGGCTCCGTGTCAGCTCCAGTACTGCTGCTGAGCCTGGGCATCCGCTGCCGCCTGGGCCGCAGCCGCTGCTTCTCGATCCCTGCGCTGACGGTCCTGCTCCTGCTGGAACTCCCAGTCCTGCCGGCGCCGGTTGGCTTCCTCCCGTCGGCGCCTTTCTTCTTCCTTCTGATCCCTCCGCGAGTCGCTCATCTGCTTCCTTCCCTGCTGGGGCGATATCGCCAACGTGCCGCCCCTCGTGGTCGACGAAGTCGTCTTTCTTGACGGTGGGGCACGGTTCGGTTCGGCCACAAGGGCGCGTTTCAGCCCGTCGCGACCGAGCCGTGAACCGCCTCCATCGCGCGTACGCCGAAGTAGTCTCGTAGTCCGCTCGCTTGCGCTGGGCGGCGGCCGCCGCGGTCTGACTGCGGACAATGCAGCCGGGCGGCGCAGCCGGTCCTCGCCGAGCATTCGTGAGGTCCGTTGTCGCCCGCCGCCCGGTGTCACCTCCCATCCGGGCCCCGGCAGACTCCAGCGAGGTCATGCCGACCGCGAGCGACCGTCAGAGGTGCTGCACCACCGCCACAGGCACCGCAGCATGGTGCAGCACCGCGTGCGTGACAGGGCCGATGCGCGGGCCGCTCGCCGAGCGGCGTACACGCCGTCCTACAACCAGCAGTGAGGCGTCCTTCGAGGCGTCCACGAGGTGGTCAGCCGCCCCGCCCACCACACACTCCTCCTTGACGTCGACCTCCGGGAACTTGCCCCGCCACGGCCGCAGCACGTCGGTGAGCACGCTTGCTTCACGCAGTCCCATCGCGATGCCGTGTCCGGGATCGACGGCTTCGGGGTCGTGTCCGAAGACCATCGGTACGTCCCACCCGTGGACGACCCTCAGGGCGGCCCCGCGTGCGGCGGCGGAGGAGAAGGCGAACGCGATCAGCTCGTCGCACGGCCGGGTGAGGTCGAGCCCCCAGCACCACATCGAGGTAGCGCGCCCGGTCGCTCGGGCCGTCCCCGTGCTGCTTCTCGTCCTCGGCCCGCTCGCCGGCCCGCACGACGACGACCGGGCACTCGGCGTGCGCGATGACGGGCAGTGACACCGATCCGGCCAGAAGGCCACCCAGGGCGCCCAGCCCTCGCGAACCCAGAACCAGAACCTCCGCCTTGTTCGCCGCGGCGAGCAGCACCTCGACGGGACGGCCGAAGACCTGCTCGACGCTGACGCGCAGACCGGGATGACCTTCTTGCACCCGCTCGGCCACCTCACGTGGGACACGCTCGGCCCCATGCCGGGTGACGGTCGTTTCGCCGGGTGCGGTGTCCGCACCCGTGAACGGGGCGTGGGTGAAACTCGGCGACCAGTCCTGCCAGGCGTGGACGATGTGCAGAGGCAGACCCCGCAGCAGCGCCTCTCGGGCAGCCCACTGTGCGGCAGCCTGCGACTCGACCGAGCCGTCCACAGCGGCGATGACGGTACCTCGTGACATGGAATCCTCCGTCTAAGGGGACGTTTCCGTCGGAGAAGTGGCCGCGGATCAGGCGAAGGTCGGGCCCCTCCGCCAGGGCGCCGCACCTGTCTGCGGCGAACAGGCCGGCTGCTCACGGCGGCCGGCAGTGGGAAGCCAGGGCGGGGCGGAAGCGAGGTGCTTCCGGCCAGAGGGTGAGAGCTCTACCGGGCCAGGGTGATCAGCCCGTAATGGCCGTCGTAGCGGTGGTAGAGCACGCTGCCCCGACCGGTGGCCGTGTCGGCGAAGAAGACCCACGGCAGTCCGGTGAGGTTCAGCCGCTGAACGGCCTCGGGCACCGTGCTCACAGGCACGGGGACCGTGCTCACGCTCAGCCGCCCCTCGGCCTCACGCTCCTGGCCCACGGGCCCCAGCGATGCCAGGCGGTGGCGGCCGGTGCGGACGTCGCGGTAGACCACGCTGTCGTACCCGGAGGTCAGGTCCGTGAAGACCCAGAAGTCGTAGTCCATGGCCTCCAGGTCGATCACGGCGTCCTCGGGCGTCTGCCGGGTCTGGCTGAACGACTTGTACCGCTCGATGCGGCGCTCCTCGGCCGGTAGGTGCTGACGGTGCGGACGGTGCTCGTGGCTCGCGCTGTCCCACCCCACCTCCTGGACGGTGCCGGAGAGCCCGCGCGGCCCGTACCGCCGTGCCCGGGCCAGCCGCACGGTCAGCCGCTCCTGGAGAAGGTCGACCGCTTCGAACATGGTGCTCGCGGCCACGTGGGCACGTACCGGCCGGCCGCTCACATCGACCACGGCCTGGGCCGTGGCGGGGCGAGCCGCCGAGCAATGGACCGCCTGGGTGAGCTTGACCTGGGCGGCCAGCACCGGCTCGCTCTCGTGGTCGAGGGTCGCGAGCATCTTCTCCCGCGCGTAGGTGGCCGCGCCTTGGGGCACCTGTCCTCGGCTGCGGACCCGGACGTCGACTGCCGGGCTGGTCTTGAGACGGCTCATGGGAACTCCTCCTTGATCCCTCTCAGCCTGTCCGGCGCCGACTGTTCCCGGCAGAGCCGACGGGGCCGCCGACGCGGGGCGACCGGTCCCCCTCACCGCCCGTCCATTCGGGACGTCCGGGCATCCGCGAAGGGCCGTTCGGTCCAGGGCCAGGCCAGGAATGGAGCTGGGGTCGACTTCAGGACGGGCACGTGGTCCCGGCCGGCCGGGACAGCGCAAGGGAGCTGCTGAAGGGACCCATCCGGCCCTTACGACGACGCTCTTGCTGTGTCAGCGTCTTGGGCGGCGGGTGTGTTCACGGCCATGGGGTACGGGATCCGTGGAATCGCGAGCGGCGCGTGCCCTCGGGCGGTCCTGAGGGGGTTCGCGTTCCCGCGACGCGGGACGGCGCACGCTTCGGCCACGTCGGCCCGGCGCCCCGCTTGCCGCCCGCGACCACACATGACGGAGGAAGCATGCGCGAGGACGAGCGCTCTGAAGGCGTACCGCTGACCGACGAGGAGCTCGGTGCGCTCGACGCGCACTGGAGGGCCGCCAACTACCTGTCGGCCGGCCAGATCTACCTGACGGACAACCCGTTGCTGAGGAAGCCGCTGGAACCTGCGCACATCAAGCCGCGGCTGCTCGGGCACTGGGGTACCTCCCCGGGCCTCAACCTCGTGCACACCCACCTCAACCGCGTCGTCAAGCGGTACGGCATCGACGCGCTGTGCGTCTGGGGGCCCGGACACGGCGGGCCGGCCGTCCTCGCCAACTCCTGGCTGGAAGGCAGCTACAGCGAGATCTACCCCGATGTGAGCCGTGACGAGGACGGCATGGCCCGGCTGTTCCGGCAGTTCTCCTTCCCCGGCGGTGTGCCGAGCCATGTGGCGCCCGAGACACCCGGCTCGATCCACGAGGGCGGTGAACTGGGCTACTCCCTGTCGCACGCCTACGGCGCCGCCCTGGACAACCCGGACCTGCTGGTGGCGTGCGTCATCGGAGACGGCGAGGCGGAGACGGGACCGCTCGCCGCCTCCTGGCACTCCAACAAGTTCCTCGACCCCGTCCACGACGGCGCGGTCCTGCCCATCCTCCACCTCAACGGCTACAAGATCGCGAACCCCACCGTGCTCGCACGGCTGCCGGAAGCGGAACTCGACCAGTTGCTGCGCGGCTACGGCCATGACCCCCTGCACGTCACCGGAGACGACCCCCACCAGGTCCACCAGGCCATGGCCGCCGCGATGGACACGGCCCTCGACCACATCCGGCACATCCAGCAGCAAGCCCGGACCGGCGCCCTCGTCGGACGGCCGAGCTGGCCGGTGATCGTCCTGCGCACGCCGAAGGGCTGGACCGGACCCGCCACGGTCGACGGCGTCCCCGTCGAGGGCACCTGGCGTGCCCACCAGGTGCCCCTGGCGGGCGTCCGCGACGACGACCGCCATCGGGCCCAACTGGAAGCGTGGCTGCGCTCGTACCGTCCCGAGGAGCTCTTCGACGAGACCGGCCGGCCGAGCCCCCAGGTGCTGGAATGCGTTCCGGAGGGCGTACGGAGGCTCGGTGCGACCCGCCACGCCAACGGCGGCCTGCTCCTGCGGGACCTGCCCCTGCCTCGGCTCGAACGCTTCGCGGTCCCCGTGGACAAGCCCGGCGAGACCCGCCACGAGCCGACCGGGGTGCTCGGAGAACTGCTGGAGAACGTCATGGCCGCCACCGGCGAGCGCCGCGACTTCCGCCTCGTCGGCCCCGACGAGACCGCCTCCAACCGTCTCCAGGCCGTGTACGAAGCGAGCGCCAAGGCCTGGCAGGAATCGCTCCTGGCCACCGACGAGCACCTCGACCGGCACGGCCGGGTCATGGAGATCCTCTCCGAGCACACCTGCCAGGGCTGGCTGGAGGGCTACCTGCTGACCGGCCGGCACGGGCTGTTCTCCTGCTACGAAGCCTTCGTCCACATCGTCGACTCCATGGTCAACCAGCACATCCAGTGGCTCAAGACCTCCCGCGCCCTGCACTGGCGCGCACCGGTCGCCTCACTCAACTACCTGCTCACGTCCCACGTGTGGCGCCAGGACCACAACGGCTTCTCCCATCAGGACCCCGGATTCGTCGACCACGTCCTCAACAAGAGCCCCGAGGTCGTCCGCGTCTACCTGCCGCCGGACGCCAACACCCTGCTGACCGTCGCCGACCACGCGCTGCGCAGCCGCGACCAGGTGAACGTGATCGTCGCCGGCAAACAGCCCTGCTTCGACTGGCTCTCCCTCGACGACGCCCGCGCCCACTGCGCCCGCGGAGCCGGAGTGTGGGAATGGGCAGGTACCGAGGACGGGACCCGCGAACCGGACGTCGTCCTGGCCTGCGCCGGCGACGTCCCCACCCAGGAGGTCCTCGCGGCGGCCGGCCTCCTGCGGCACCATCTCCCTCAGCTCGCCGTACGCGTGGTGAACGTCGTCGACATGACCCGGCTCATGCCCCACGAGGAACACCCGCACGGCATGACCGACCCGGAATACGACGCCTTGTTCACCCGCGACAAGCCGGTGATCTTCGCTTACCACGGCTACCCCTGGCTCGTGCACCGTCTCGCCTACCGCCGCGCCGGCCACCCGAACCTGCACGTACGCGGCTACAAGGAGGTGGGCACCACCACGACCCCCTTCGACATGGTCGTACGCAACGACCTCGACCGCTACCGCCTCGTCATGGACGTGATCGACCGCGTGCCCGGCCTTGCCGTACGAGCCGCGGGCGTGCGCCAGACCATGGCCGACGCCCGCACCCGCCACCACGCCTTCATCCGCGAACACGGCACAGACCTGCCCGAAGTCACCGACTGGAGCTGGAACAACGGACGGCAGTCGGCCTGATCCCACCGTCCGCATCGTGCCACGCCGAATGTCTCGACAGGCCGCCGCAGCGCCGCGGCGCGGCTTCACCGCCCCGCGGCACGGACGGAGCCGTCGCCGCCTGCCCGCGTACAGCCGGCAGACCCGCCGCCGGATGCCGCGCACCCGAACGGCGGGCGCGGTACGCGTGTCAGCGCCGCTCGACCGGCTGCGCAGCAAACGGCCCCTTACCCCTCCGTCCGTCTCCTGGGCATCTTCAAGGAGAAGGGGGCGTGCACGCCGCAGGCGAGTCGTCTCGCCTGTCGTCGGTCAGCCGGTTGACCACGCCGACGACGCCGTCGACCCGCCAGGCGGCCCGCACCACAGCCGTGGTGTTGATCTCCGGTCCGGCGACGCCCGCGATGGTGACGATCCCGTCCCGCACATCGATGTGGAGCCTGCCGGCGTCCTGTGCGGGACCGTGGGCGTACACGACCTCGGCCACGGCTTGGCGGATCTCCTCGTCGGTACGCAGGAAGACGCGCAGGAGGTCGCGGCGTGTGGTGATGCCGATGAGACGGTCCTCCTCGTCCACCACGGGCAGCCGGTCGATGTGGCGGCGTTCCATGATGCGCGCCGCGTCGACCACGCGCTGTTCGGGATGGACGGTGACCGCGGGACTGGTCATCAGCTCGCCGGCCGTCAGGGCCGGTCCTGGGGGGGGGGGGGGGCCCCCCCCCCCCCCCCCCCCCCCCCCCCCCCCCGGGCGGCCCGCCCCCCCCCCCCCCCCCCCCCCCCCCCCCCCCCCCCGCCCCCCCCCCCCCCCCCCT
>NZ_JBITXX010000002.1:690952-738921 GCF_044544925.1 Streptomyces sp. NPDC053431
GGGGTGGGGGGGGGCCGGGGGCTGGGCTGACGGGTTCGGGGGCGGGCTGGGCGGCGCCGGGGGTGGGTGGCGCCCCCCCCCCCCACCGCAGGACCCGCACTACGCGGTCCCGGCCGGACTCTCTCCGGCCGCGCGCCGCCTGGCGCCGGGTGAGGTCGGTCTGCGAGACCACGCCCATGACCTTGTCGTCGTCGTCCACCACCGGCAGACCGCTGATGCGGTGGGAGGTCAGCAGGCGGGCGAGCTCCTTGAAGGAAGTGTCGGGGTGTGCCTGGACCACTTCGCCGGTCATCACCTCGCCCACCGTCCGGTGCTTCACCACGGTCCTCATCTCCATTCGCCTGATCGACTCTTGCCGGCTGCCCACGGCGTCACGGTCTTCGTCCCCAGCAGGGGGGAACGGGTCTCGGGGGTGCGGATGTGAGGGTCCACTTCGAGGGAGGCCGGGGTGCTTCACATGCCGAAGACGATGCGTGCCTTGACCCGGCCGTCGAGCACCTCGTCGATGCATTCGTTGACGGACGAGAGGGGGCGGGTCTCGTAGAACACGCGGGTGCGTCCGGCGGCGCCGCGTGGATGTCCGTGTGACACAGCCCGGACGCCTCGACACGGATGCGTACCTGCCCTGGGCCGGGCACGGGATCGGGCCGCTCCTCGATCACCAGCGGCTCTCCCAGCGCCTTCACCACTGCTGCCTTCATCGCCTGCTCCTCTTGTTCGTCGTTACAGAGTGGTGCGAGGCGCCAGGAGAGGACAGAACCGGTCAGGACCCGTATCGCGGGCCGTTCGACCCATGATCCGCCGGGCCGCTCGGCACGTGCGGGAGACGAGGGCCCAACGGCCCTGGGGCATCCCGTTCGACCCCTGCCCCGCGGCAGGCGGGCGCCCGCACGCTGACACCACCTGCATCGGCACCCGGGGAGGGCGACGGCCATGACCGTACGCATAGGAATCAACGGCTTCGGACGCATCGGGCGCAACTACCTGCGCTGCCTCATCGGAACGTGCGGAGGCCGCCTGCGGCACCCCCGTGGAAGTGGTCGCCGTCAACGACCTCGCCCCTCCGGCCGCGCCGGCCCACCTGCTCACCTACGACTCCACCCACGGCAGGCTCGGCCACACCGTCGAGCACGATGACGAATCGCTCACGGTGGACGGGCACCGCATCGCCGTCAGGTCCCGCTCCCGCAGCAGGCGCGAACGCCTACGAAGACCAGTCGGCCCCGGCCAACCCGCGCATGCCGATGCTGGACGACATGGAGGAGATCATGCGAGCCGCCTACTACGCCGGGCCCCGGCCACTGCCTTGATCTGACGCTCCGGGCCACCCGCTCGGCCATTAGGCTGTCACGATACGGGCGGGTGATCGACGGAGGAGGCCCAGTGGGCGTGGAGGAGCCGCTGTCGCGGATGCCCCAGATGCGGCTCGACGAGCTGCTGGAGGAACTGCAGGCGCGCATCAACGCCGCACGTGGCACCCGGGACCGTGTGCACAGCCTGCTGGAGGCCGTCGTCTCGGTCGGCCGGGAACTGGACCTCTCCCAGGTGCTGCGACGGATCGTGGAAGCCGCCGCGCTGCTCGGCGACGCCCAGTACGCGGCGCTTGGAGTGATCGGGCCGGACGGCCGGACCCTGTCGCAGTTCCTCACCTTCGGCCTGACCGAGGAAGAGATCGCGAAGATCGGCCCCCTGCCGGCCGGACACGGCATCCTGGGTGAACTCATCCGCAAACCCGAGCCGCTGCGCCTGACGGAACTCGGCGCCCACGAGGCGTCCTACGGTTTCCCTGCCCACCACCCGCCCATGCGGACCTTCCTGGGCGTGCCCATCCGGGTGCGCGATGAGGTCTTCGGCAATCTCTATCTGACCGACAAGCACGGTGGTGTGGCTTTCGATGCCGAGGACGAGTCGGTGATCTCCACGCTGTCCGTCGCCGCCGGTGTCGCCATCGACAACGCGCGCCTGTACGACGCGTCGCTGCGCCAGCAGCGCTGGCTCCGGGCAAGCGCGGAGATCACCAACCGCCTCCTCTCCGGCAGCCCGCGGCTGGCGGTGCTGGAGCTCATCGCCCGTCGCGCCCAGGAGATCACCGGGGCCGGACTCGCCGACGTCTCCGTTCCCGTCCCCGGAACGGACGACCTCGTCGTGGAACTGGCCGTCGGAGCGGACGACAGCACCCGCAACGGACTGGTGGTACCGATCGAGGGCACCCTTTCCGGCGCCGCGCACCAGGCCGGCACGCCCGTGACCACCGTCGCCCTCGCGCAGGACGACCGCTACACCGCAGACCCCCGCCGCTTCGACGGACTGGGCCCTGCGGTCGCCGTGCCCCTGGGAACCGCCGCCAAGGACACCCGCGGTGTCCTGTTGCTGGCCCGGCACCAAGGAGACCCGGTTTTCACCGAAGCGGAGCTGGAGCCGCTGCTCGCCTTCGCCGGACAGGCCGCGCTCGCCCTGGAGCTGGCCGAGCGCCGCAGCGACGCCGAGCAGCTCGCCCTTCTGGAGGACCGCGACCGCATCGCCCGTGACCTCCACGACCTGGCCATCCAGCGGCTGTTCGCGACCGGCATGACCCTGCAGAGCGCGGCGCGTCTCGTGCAGCACGAGGGCGCCGCCGAACGGGTCTCGCGGGCCGTCGGGGACCTCGACGAAACCATCAAGATCATCCGCTCCACGATCTTCGGCCTGCGCGCCCGCGAGGAGGACACGGGACCGAGTCTGCGCGCACGGGTCGCCCGCGCCGTGGGCGAGACGGCGACCACGCTCGGCTTCCCGCCCCGTCTGAGCATGGAGGGCCTGCTCGACACGGACGTGCCGCCGCACGTGGCCGATCATGTCACGGCAGCCCTGACCGAAATGCTCAGCAACGCCGCCCGCCACGCCCACGCCACCCGGGTCGAGGTCACCCTCCAGGCCACCTCCGACGAAGTCGTCCTCACCGTCACGGACAACGGCCGTGGCATCCCCGCCGACGGCAGGCGCAGCGGCCTGAGCAACCTCGGGGAGCGGGCCCGCAGCGTGGGTGGCGCCCTGGAGATCGTCTGCCCTGAGGAGGGCGGCAGCCGGCTGGTATGGCGCGCGCCTCTCATCTCCGGCCCCGCGGAGTAGCCGCCGTATCCCCAGCCGGAGCGCGTCCGCTCCTCCCGGGTGGGACCGGGTCCGGTGACCCGTCTGCCGGCCTCCCGCCGCTCCGAGGGGGTGCCGTGCAGCGGGTGCCCGCAGTCCCGGTGGCGGGGGCGTGTGCCGCCGCGGAATTCGGCTGTCCGCACGACCGGCAGGCCCCTACACGGTCAGTTGCATGCCCGTCACCAGGTCCGGCCGGATGCGCAACGCGGTTGTCGTGGCAGGGGTTTGCGCCCATGGGCGCAGACGGGCGGCGAAACCCGCGAGTTCCCCCTCCTCGGTGACCCGGCGGGCGTATCCGGTGACCACCACGCTCCAACCGAGGTGCGTCTCGGGGTCGATGACGTCAGCCTCGTAAGCCACCACGACACCTGCGGCCTGGGTAGGCGTCACGATGGAGGCGAGCGTGGCGCCGTCGTGCAACTGGACGATGATGTCCTCGCCGTCCATGACGTGGTTGACCGGACGGATGGCCGGCAGGGCCTGATGCGTGAAGACGATGCGCCCGAGCGAGATGCTGCCGAGCAGCTGCAGAGCCTCGGCACGGCCGAGCTGTCCCATTCGTCGCGGCGCCACCGCCTCACGGTGGTCGTCCACCGTGGTACTCGCGGCTTCGTCCTTCATCGTGCTCACCTTCTGCTCCGGCTCGGCCCCGGACGGCTTCGCCGCCTCCGGCCAGCGTCTCCCCTTGAACGGCGGCTCGGTAGGGCCGAACGGACCTTCTCGGCCGTGCCGGTTGCCGGCGGTTCCGAAGGCTGCGTCTTCGCGACGGGTCACGCGAAGGAGCAGGGCACAGCGCGGTCCACGCCCAGGGCGCGGATGACACGAGCGGGAAGTCGCTGGATGCGGCACAGGCGCAAACGCACACCGGCCGCTGCGCACCGGCGGTGCATGCGCAGGAACAGCGCCACGCCGGAACTGTCGCAGAAGGTGACGTCCGCCAGGTCGAGCAGCAGTTCAGCCTCGGTCTGCCGTGCCAGGTGGGTCAGCTCCGCCTCGATGCGCGCAACGGTGTACAGGTCCAGCTCCCCGATCAGGGCGACTGCCGTCGTGCTGGGGTCCAGCGGGGCCGTGGTCAGGCTGATCGGGAACGTCGTCATGGCGGCTGCCCAGCTTTCTTGATTCAGGCGTGTTTTCTGGGGACTGAGTGCCCCGGCCGTGCCGGCGCCGGAAGTCCATCAGTGCGCGAGCGTGGACAGCAGGTCCAGCGGGCCCGTACTCAGAGGGCCGAACGTCCCTCGCGGCGATGCCTCGGCGCAGTGGAAACACGTGGCCGAAGGGCGAGGAGGGCGACGGGTGCCGTTCAGCCGGCTCGTGATCGTCGGCCCCAGGATGGGCAGGGGATCTGCGACATCGGATACGGCTGTTTCCGGACCCTGGCCGGCTATGAGGGCCATCCGGCCCTGGGCGATGGTCCCGCTCGCACGGCACGATGCGTGTGGAGCCCTCAGGGGCGGAGAACTCGGCGAACACGGAGTGTGTGATGACGGACAGCAGCGGCGGCCTCACGGAGAAGGAGCCGGTCAGGGTCTTCCTCCTTGACGACCATGAGGTGGTGCGTCGCGGTGTGCACGACCTCCTGGACGCCGAGCCCGATCTGACGGTGGTCGGGGAGGCGGGCACGGCGGAGCAGGCGCTGGTGCGGGTGCCCGCACTGCGCCCGCAGGTCGCCGTTCTCGACGTGCGACTGCCGGACGGGGATGGTGTGAGCGTGTGCCGGGATCTTCGCTCGCGCATGCCCGACCTGGCCTGCCTGATGCTGACGTCCTTCGACGACGAGGAGGCACTGCTCGACGCGATCATGGCTGGCGCGTCCGGCTACGTCCTCAAGCAGATCACCGGCACCGACCTGGTCAACGCCGTGCGTACGGTCGCCTCCGGCCAGTCCATGCTGGACCCCGGCGCCACGGCCCGGGTCATGGCCCGGCTTCGTGGCGGGTCCCCCCAGGAGGAGCAGCGGCAGGGGCTGCCGGGACTGACCGAGCGGGAGCGGGAGATCCTCGCTCTGGTGGGGGAGGGACTGACCAACCGGGAGATCGGCAAGCGGTTGTATCTGGCGGAGAAGACGGTCAAGAACAACATTTCCCGACTGCTCGCCAAGTTGGGTGTCGAACGCCGGGTGCAGGCCGCCGTCATCGCCACCCAGGCACTGGCTGCCCGGGTGGACCAGGGTGGTGCGGCCGGGCGGTAAGGCCGCCCGGGAGTCTGAAGCCGGTCCGACATGCGGATGTGAACCGGTGAAACAGCCCCTGCCTGGTCCTCCACCAGAGCTGAGCAGGGGCCGCGGTCGGCATTGAGCGATGTACGAAGAACGCGAAGGGGCTCGGCAACAGGCCGCCGGGCCCCTTCTGCTTCGATCCCGGCGACGTCTGGACGGGCCCTTGTCGTGCATATCTCCTCGACTCGGGTTCGGATGTCGCTGCCGCCTGTCTTCGTGATCGATGCCAGTGCGTTTCCAGATGTCACCCGGCCATCGCGACGGCCGTCGGTGTCATGAGGAATCGGGTGTAACGGTTCGTGTTCCTCGAGGTAGGCAGCTGCCGTGTTCACACGACAGCGGAAGCCGGACGAGTTGCCGCCGACCGAGCTGTGGCATCACGCGGGAGGGGACTACGAGGAGGCTGTCAGTCGTGCGGTACGACGGCGACGGGACTGGGGGCATGGTGCAGGGCGGCATGGGCGACCGACCCGATGCGGGTACCGACAGATGCCCGGCGCGTCCGTCGGCCGACCACGAGCAACTGCGCGTCCGACGCGGTGGACAGCAGTACCTGGCCCGCGCTGCCGATCTCGACGTGCTCAATCACCGGGACGTCGGGAAACCGTGTGCGCCACGGGGCGAGTGCCTCCGCCAGGGCCTTCCTCTCGAACGGCTCCAACCCTCCGGCCTCGTCCGCGAGGAGCATCGAGCCGGGGCTGTATGCGAAGACCGGCGGCAGGCTCCAGGCCCGTACCGCACGCAGGGCCGCGCCGCGTGCTGCCGCCTCCTCGAAGGCGAAGCCGAGTACCGAGGCGCTGTCCTCCGGCGTGCCCTGCTGGCCCACGACGATCTCGCCGCCCTCCGCCCGGGGCGTATGCCCGTCGCGTGCGCGCACGGAAACAACGGGCCGTTTCGCGGAGGCGATCACCTGCTGACCGTAGGAGCCGAGGAGGAAGCCGACGAATGCCCCGTGACCCCGCGAACCCAGCACCAGCATCTCGGCTGCTTCGGCTTCCTTCAGCAAAGCGGCGACCGGGGTGTCCTGGACCACTTCGGCGGTGACCGTGAGGGCCGGGTGGCAGCCGGCGACGCGCGTCTCGGCCTCGCGGAGCACGGCGCGGGCGGACGTGGCCTGCGTCTCCCTGTCCTGGACGACGGGGACGTCCAGGGGCTGCCAGAGCCAGGCGTGCACGATACGCAGCGGCATACCCCGCAACTCGGCTTCGCGCGCCGCCCAGTCCGCCGCTGCGAGGCTCTCCGCGGAGCCGTCCACTCCTACGGTGATGACGCTGGTCATGAGGGTGCCTCCATACGGTTCGAGGGCATGGCCGCTTCGGCCGTGCTTCCTGTCATCAGCCTCTCTGGGGACGCGGTGGTCCGCCGAGGGCCCATCGGCCCTGTCTCCCGGCCATTCGGTCACGGCGGCGTGGCGGTCCGGCCGGTGAAGTGTGGTGGCGGGGTCTGTCGGCCCACAGCAGGGACCTCCGGCCCCCTGCGCGCACTGCCCAGGCCGATCACTGTGGGGGACAGGCCCGCCCAGCAGCGCCCCGGAGTGCCGGAACGGCGATCTTCGGGTCCCTGAGGACAGCCCGCGTACGCCGCGTCCGGCCCGCCCGGCCGCCAGACCCATGGAGTCTCCATGTCCCGCACCGTCACCGCCGGCCTCGACGGATCCCCCGAAAGCCTCGCCGCCACGCAGTGGGCCGCCCAGGAGGCATGGCGACGTGCCGTGCCGCTGCGGCTGCTCCGTGTCTGGAGCATCGACGAGGATCCCCGCACCCGTGTGGTCGATCCGGCGACGGCACGGGAATGGGGCGAGCACACGCTCGCCATCGCCGAAAGGCGGCTACGGCGCCGCCACCCGGGTCTGGACGTCGAGACGGCGTGGGTGGTCGGCGACCCCGTGGAGGAGCTGTGCGGTGCTGCCGATGAAGCGGACCTGCTGGTGCTCGGCTCCCGTGGTCTGGGTGGCCTGGCCGGTTTCCTCGCAGGGTCGGTCTCCCTGGCGGTGCTCGCCCGCACACGGCGACCAGTCGTTCTCGTCCGCCCGCACGGCCTCCTGGAGCCCGAGGAAGAACGTACGGGGGAGGTGGTCGTCGGTCTGGACGTGTCCGCCGCCGGCGACGAGCTGCTCGCCTTCGGCTTCGCCGCCGCCGACCGGTACGGCTGCGGACTGCGCGTGGTGCACCGGTGGGCCGTTCCGGCGCTCTACGGACCCGACATGGTCGGCGCACTGCCGCTGCTCATGACGGAGGTCGCCGCGGACGCGCGGAGGGCGCTCGACGAGGCGCTGGCTCCCTGGACCGAGAAGTTCCCGGACGTGGCGGTGGTCCGCGACTGCCGCCAGGGCCGGCCGGCGCAGGACCTGACGGAGCTGTCGCGCGACGCCCGGCTCGTCGTCGTCGGCCGCAAGGTCCGCCCGTCACGGATCGGCACCCACATCGGGGCCGTCACGCACGCGGTCCTGCACCACTGCCCGGCTCCGGTCGCTGTCGTACCTCACGACTGAACGGGCCCTACCGCAGAGCGGCGCGCATGGCACCGCCCGTTGCGGCATCGTCCCCGGACGGCTCGGGCAGCCATGCCGCCCAAGCGGCTGCCTCGCCCTCTCTCAGCGGCGACACCGCGCGGCTCGTGAGGGAGGGCACAAGGTCCCTCGTGTTCTCCGGCGACCCCACCTGGGTCACCGAGTCCATCGGCGGCATCGGGGAGGACAGCCGCCCCCTGGTCACGCGCACCTCCTTCCGCTTCCTCCAGACCCTCTACAACCTCGGACCCGCTCCGGAGCCCAACCCGACCGTGCTCTGGTCCGGTCGGCTGCCCGAGGGGTTCAAGCGGTTCTGCGCCCAGGTCTCCATCGACACCAGCTCCATCCAGTACGAGTCCGACGAACTGCTCCGCCCCCGCACGGGTGACGATTCGGCGATCGCCTGCTGCGTCTCCGCGATGGCGGTGGGCAAGCAGATGCAGTTCCTCGGCGCCCGCGTCAACCTCGCCAAGGCCCTCCTGTACGCGATCAACGGCGGTCGCGACGAGATGACCGGCGAGCAGCTCGCCCCGACGACAGCCCCGCTGACCGGCGAGTACCTCGAGAGGGCCGCGAGTCCCGGCCAGAGTGATCGCCAACAGGGCCGCCCTTCACGCAAATGCCAGCCGCTCGATGTCCGGCAGGCGTTCCTGAGCCCCACGCGGCAGCGACAGCCTTGTGCAGACCAGTGGCCGTTCCAGAGCCCGCGTGGTCCCCGCCCGCGACCACACCGTACCCTTTTGAAGAATTATGCAATTCGCTAGTTTCATCGGCGGGCATCTTCCGAGAGGGCATCAGGTGGCCGGGTCCGCCGACGCTGTGCGCCCAGCCCGCAGCCCGAAGGAGGAGTGGACACCATGAGTGGCACCTCGGACGACGAGGACCGGAAGGAGAAGGGCGTCTGGTTGCGGGCCTTCTTCTACATCTTCGGCACGCACCTGTTCGCCGGGTTCGTCTGGCTGCTGTTCTACGTCGGCCAGCACGCCCAGAAGTAGAGGGTTCCTCTCGCGTTCGCGCGGGACGTGCCGGCCCGCCTCGGTGTGGCGAGGGTGATCACCTGAGCCGCCCGGCTGGCCGCGCCCCTGCGCGAGGGGCCGATGGGGCGGAGGAGAGGGCTGATCATTCTGACGCAGCATTGAGCACGGTGAACGGCGACTTTGCGGACAGCCTGCCTGTGTCCCGGCCGAAGGGCGGGTGATCTGGGCATGGTTCCGGGAGCCGTGCACCTGCGACGGCTTCCCGTCCACAGCGCGGGGGCGCCATGGAGGTGGCCGCCGCCCGTCGTCCCGGAGGTGCTGTCCATCGGGGACGTCGGACGGCGACCACCGGTCAGCGACCCGCCCCGCGGGCGGGGACTTCAGCCAACTGCTGCGCGCGGAGGTGGCAGAGGGTTTCGGCCTGGGCGGCCAGGACCTCGGAGAGGATCTCCCCGGCCACCCGGAGCAGCTCCGCCATGCGGCCGCCGGTCAGCGAGCAGAAGGCAGCGGTGCCTCCTTCAGAGGTGACGACCCCTCGTCCACGTGGTAGGTGACCGACCGAGGGACGGAAGCGGCCTGGACCGGCGTTCTCCCCGCTTCTCCCGCCTATAGGTGTTGGCGCTCGCGTGCCGGTCAGATCTTCTTGACCACGCTCGACTTGAGCTGCATGTTGCCGAAGCCCTCGATGCGACAGTCGATGTCGTGGCCGTCGACTCCGTCGACCAGTTTGATGTTGCGCACCTTCGTGCCGGCCTTGATGCCGGAGGGGCTGCCCTTGACCTTCAGACTCCTGACCACGGTGACCGTGTCACCGTCGGCGAGGACATTGCCGACGGAGTCCTTGACGACCTTGTCGCCCGTACCGTCGGCGGCCGCGTCCCCGGCGGGCTGCGCCCATTCGTGGCCGCACTCGGGGCAGACGAGGAGGGCGCCCATCTCGTAGGTGTAGGCACCGGCGCACTCGGGGCAGGGCGACAACTGGTTCTCGGCGTTCTGGGCCACGGGGAAGATCCGTTCCACTTGGTCGTTCTCGGAAGTTCATAATTGCATAATTCTGCAGTTCGTTAGATGCTTGAGTGGCCGCGCCCGCAGGTAGCCGCGGGCGCGGCACCCAGAGCCCGAGACTTCTGTGACGGGCTCGGCGAACGAGGAGGGTAGGGGCGTGCCGGTTCCGCTGTACCAGGCGAAGGCCGAGTTCTTCCGGATGCTGGGGCACCCGGTCCGCATCCGGGTTCTGGAGCTGCTGCAGGACGGGCCGATGCCGGTGCGCGACCTCCTGGCGGAGATCGATATCGAGGCGCCGGCCCTGTCGCAGCAGCTCGCCGTGCTGCGCCGGTCCGGAATCGTGAACTCCAGCCGCGAGGGATCAACGGTCGTCTACACCCTGGCCGGCGGTGACGTACGTGACCTGATGCAGGCCGCGCGCCGGATCCTCACCGAAATGCTGGCAGGGCAGAACGAGCTCCTCGCCGAGCTACGGGATACCGAGGCGGCGGAGCGGTGAGCACGCTGGGGAAGCGGATCCGTTCCCTGCTGCCCACCCGCGCCGACACCGCCGCGATGGCCCGAAACCCGCGGCGCGACCTGCTCGCCGGTCTGACGGTCGCCATCGTCGCCCTGCCCCTGGCTCTCGGCTTCGGCGAGACGTCCGGGCTGGGCGCCGCGGCCGGTCTCGCGACCGCGGTCGTCGCGGGCGCGCTCGCCGCCGTGTTCGGCGGCTCGAACCTTCAGGTCACCGGCCCGACCGGGGCGATGACCGTCGTCCTCGTCCCCATCGTCGCCCAGCACGGACCGAGCGGCGTGCTGACCGTGGGACTGCTCGCGGGCCTCATCTGCGTCGGCCTGGCCCTGCTCCGGGCCGGCCGCTACATGGCCTACATCCCCGCCTCCGTCGTCGAAGGCTTCACCCTGGGCATCGCGCTCGTCATCGGCCTCCAGCAGGTCCCCAACGCCCTCGGTGTCCCCAAGCCCGAAGGCGACCGGGTCCTGGCGGTGACGTGGCGCGCCGTCGGCGAGTTCGCCCAGGCCCCGAACTGGACGGCCCTCGGGCTCGCCCTGGGCGTCGCCGCCCTCATGCTCGGCGGTGCCCGGTGGCGGCCCACGGTTCCCTTCTCGATCCTCGCGGTGATCGCCGCCACCGTGGTGGCGCAGGTCTTCCACCTGGACCGGGCCAAGCCGATCGGCGAGCTGCCCGCCGGCCTGCCCGCCCCTTCCCTCGGCTTCCTCGACCTCTCCGCGCTGGGCTCCCTGATCGCTCCGGCCGTCGCCGTGGCGGCGCTCGCGGCACTGGAGTCACTGCTGTCGGCGAAGGTCGCCGACGGCATGACCGTCGGCCAGAAGCACGACCCCGACCGTGAACTGTTCGGGCAGGGCCTGGCGAACATCGCCGCCCCGCTGTTCGGCGGTGTCCCGGCGACCGGCGCAATCGCCCGTACCGCCGTCAACGTCCGTACGGGAGCGTCGTCCCGGCTCGCCGCGCTCACCCACGCGGCGGTACTCGCCGTCATCGTCTTCGCCGCCGCCCCGCTCGTGTCGAAGATCCCGCTCGCCGCCCTGGCCGGTGTCCTGCTCGCGACCGCGGTCCGGATGATCGAGGTCGGCTCACTGCGCGCCATGGCACGGGCCACACGCTCCGACGCCGTCGTCCTGGTCCTCACCGCCGTCGCGACCCTCGCGCTCGACCTCGTGTACGCCGTCATCATCGGCCTCGCCGTAGCGGGCGCCCTCGCCCTGCGAGCGGTGGCGAAGCAGGCTCGCATCGACCAGGTGGACTTCCGCCCCGACCTGCCCGGCGAGCACTCCGACGAGGAACACGCGCTCCTCGCCGAGCACATCGTCGCCTACCGGATCGACGGACCCCTCTTCTTCGCCGCTGCCCACCGCTTCCTCCTCGAGCTGTCCGACATCGCCGACGTCCGGGTCGTCATCCTGCGCATGTCACGGGTGACGACCATGGACGCGACCGGTGCGCTCGTCCTCAAGGACGCGGTGGAGAAGCTGAACCGGCGCGGCATCGCTGTCATGTCCTCCGGCATCCGGGCAGGGCAGCGCCAGGTCCTCGACTCCGTCGGCGCCCTCGACCTGCTGCGGTACGAGGGCCGGGAGTACGCGACGACCCCCGAGGCCATCGCGGGCGCGCGCGCCCACCTTCAGACGGCGGGCCTGCTCACCGCCGTTCCCACGCAGAAAGCCGGTGCCCCGCCGAGCCCTCGCGCGGGGAAACGATAAGCACCACACCGGAGCCGATGCCGTTCCGCCACGTCCTCATCGCACCGACGAGACCCGCCTCGCCTCGGTGCGCCTGGCACGCGAGACCACCGAGATGACCTACGCGGAGTGGTCAGGGTGAGGTGATCTTCTCTCCCGCATGCCGTGCCGGGTGGGCGACGAGTTCGCGGACCGTGAGGACGACCCCAGCGGCGGCCTCACGGCCGGGCCGTAGTCCCAGGCCGGCCAGGAAACCTCGGGCGACAGCGCGGGCTCCGGAGGGCGAGGACACTCCCTCGAATTCGACTGTCCGCGTCCCGGCGCCGATGCTGGTGTCGTCGGTCCCCGCCACACCTCCACTTCACCGTACGCGGGAGCGGTCACCCGCTTGCGTAGCGTGCGGAGGGTGCCGGGACGGACGCCCCGGCACCCTTGACCAACAGTCGCGGCGTGGGGAGCGTCAGCTCACCAGCACGGACCGACCTGCTCGCCCAAACCGCCCCGGCGCCCCGCAAGGGTGCACCGGGCGAGCTCGTGCTCCGGGGGGTTAGCTGGAGGTGTACCGGGGCTCGCGAGGCGGCCGACCGGATCCGCCGGCCTGCGGTGCGAAAGGAGGCACCTGTGATGTCCAGCACCGTCAAGGACATGCTCGCCACCTACCCGGCCGACCTCGGCGACGTCGACCGAGACAAGCTGACCCGCTGCATCGAAGCGTGCATCGCCTGCGCGCAGGCGTGTACCGCGTGCGCGGACGCCTGCCTGTCCGAGGGCATGGTGGGCGATCTGACCAAGTGCATCCGTACCGACATGGACTGCGCCGACATCTGCACCGCCACCGCGTCCGTGCTCTCCCGCCACACCGGCTACGACGCGAACATCACCCGCGCCATGCTCCAGGCCTGCGCCATGGCCTGCAAGGCGTGCGGCGACGAGTGCGCCTCCCACGCCGACATGCACGAGCACTGCCGCATCTGCGCCGAAGCCTGCCGCTCCTGCGAGACGGCCTGCAATGAGCTGATGGGAGCCCTGGGCTGAGCTCTGCGAGCGCCGCCGCGGACCCGGTCAGCCCGCCGAGCCGCGAAGGGCACGCAGGGGGGCGGCGTCGCCGAGGTGCCGGCGGACCGCACTGCCATGCCGCTGTCCGGCTGCCCGCCGGGGCGCCGCCTCAGCGGGCGTCGGGCTCTGCTCGCGCTGCAGGTGATGCCCGTATCCCGTCTCGGGTTACGCCGCGGCTCGAACACCGACAGGGCGGCCGCCGCGTACAGCACTACCAGGGCGGCGGCCGCGTGCGCGATCAGCTGCGTGCCACCCTCGACCCCTGGGGCATGTCCCTCACTCCTGAGCACTACGTCATCCTGGACACAGACCGGGGCGCCATCCGTCACCTCTTCATGCCGGGAAGCGGCTGGGACGCGCTGACAGCACTGCGCACCTCATGCGAGGGACCGGAGCTCGCTCAGCCGTAAGAAAGCGACTCGTCAGGCCGCTTGGTGCGTGGGGTCAGTGTGGTGGTGTGTTGCGGCGTGGGGTCGGTGTGATGAGTCCCGTTTCGTACGCGGTGATGACGGCCTGGGTGCGGTCGCGCAGGTGGAGTTTGGTGAGGATGCGGGTGATGTGTGTTTTGACCGTCGCCTCGCTCAGCTGGAAGTGGGCTGCGAGTTCGGTGTTGTTGTGGCCGCGGGCGAGTGCTTTGAGGATCTGCAGTTCGCGGGGTGTGAGTACCGCTAGGTCCCGGTGGGGGACGGCCGTTGCCGGGTCGGTCGCCGGTGAGGTGAAGCGTTCCACGAGTCGGCGGGTGATCGTCGGTGCGAGAAGTGCGTCGCCTTGCCGGACCATCCGGACGGCTGCGGTGAGCTGTTCGGGGGTGACGTCCTTGAGGAGGAAGCCGCTGGCTCCGGCGTGTAGCGCGGAGTAGACGTTGCGGTCGAGATCGTAGGTGGTGAGGACGAGGATCCGGGGTGGCGGTTCGATGCCGGTGTCGGCCAGGATGCGGCGGGTCGCTTCGAGGCCGTCCGTGCCGGGCATGCGGATGTCCATGAGGACGACGTCGGGGCGGGTGTGGCGGACCGCGGTCACGGCTTCGTCGCCGTCGGCTGCTTCGGCGACGACGTCGATCCCGTCGGCGGTGAGGATCATCCGGAATCCTGTGCGCACAAGTGCCTGGTCGTCGGCGATCACCACGCGGGGTGTGTCGGTCACGTGTCCTGCCTGACGGTGTGTTGCGGGCCGTGTGGTGGGGGAGTGGCCGGTAGGGGGATGACCGCTCGGACGTGGTAGCCGCCGCTGGGGCGGTGGCCTGCCTGCAGGGTACCGCCGTACACCGCCAGTCGTTCGCGTAGACCGATCAGGCCACGGCCGCCTTCGTCGTCGTTCGTTCCGGTTCGGGTTCGGCCGCCGTTGTCGGTCACTTCCACGTGGAGTTCGTCGGGCGTGTGGCTCACGGCGACGGTGACCTGGGCGCCTTCGGCGTGTCGTATCGCGTTCGTGAGTGCCTCCTGCACCACGCGGTAGGCCGCGAGTCCTATCCCGTCGGCCGGTTGGATGGGTGTGCCGTGCACTGTCAGTTCGACCGGGAGGCCGGTTTGTCGCACTCGGTCGACGAGTTCTGTCAGTTGGTCGAGTCCTGGCTGCGGTGCCAGGTCGGGGTCGGTCAGCTCGTTGCCGGGGCCGGACGGTGAGCTGTCGGATGCCATGGTCAACAGGCCCATGACGTGCCGCAGTTCGGACATGGCTGTGCGGCCGGCCGTCTCGACGGCGTGCATGGCCTGGCGGGCCTGCTCGGGAGCCGTGTCCAGTACTTTGCGGGCTGCGCCTGCTTGGATCGTCATCATGCTGACGTTGTGGGTGACCACGTCGTGCAGCTCTCGTGCGATCCGGGCCCGCTCTTCGGCGACGGCTCGCCGCAGCGCTTCCTGCTGCTGTTCGTGCAGGAGCCGTGCCCGCCGCCGCCAGGTCTGTACGGCCTGGGCGGCGAGCCCGGCCGGCAGCAGCACGAGCAGCGGGATCAGGCCGGGGTTGACCTCCGGTACCAGGTGCAGCGCCGGATACAGCACTACCCCCAGCGACAGCGATGCGACCGCGGCCTTGCGGTGCGGACTGTGCACGACCGCGCTGTAGGCGGCGATCAGACCGGATGTGAAGGTGATGGTGGTGGCGTCGGGCGCCGGATCCCCCCACAGGTGCAGCGCCGCGGTCAGCGCGGTCACCGCCCAGAACACCGCGAGGGGAAAGCGGCGGCGCAGCACCAGCGGCAGGGCGGTCAGCAGGACCAGGGCCAGCTCCCACGGCTCGGCCGCCGGGAGCGTGTGCTCGACGGCCGGCACCGGACGTGGCACGGGCGCGCCCCCTGTGGCTGTGGGCGCCGGCAGGTCCGGCAGCTCGGGCAGCTCCGGCACCCGTGGGGGCGTGTCGCCGCCGTCGGTCCGGAGTTCCACGTACGAGCGGTTCAGGTCTCCGGCCACCGCGGCGACGGCCAGAGCGACGGCGAGCAGCCCATCCGCCGCCCACGACCAGCGGGTCAGCCCCGCGACTGCCTCTTTCCAGCGCATCCGCCCAGTCTGCCAAGGCGGCGACGGCGGGAGATCGCCCACGAGGCGCAGAGCCGTCGTCCTCCGGCGTACATCTCAGGGATGACGCCGGCGGGCGTCAGCCCGGCACGGTACGGATCTTCGTCACCACGGCCGACGCGCCCCCGGGGGCCCCACGCCTAGCGTTCCGGACGATCCCGAACCGACCCGCGACGCCACCGAACGCTTTCCGGAGGACACGTGCCCGGCATGACAGACGAACCATCCCGCCCCGATCCGACCCGCCCCGATCCGGCGGGGCGTGGGTCCCGCCCCGATCCCGCACGCCCCGATCCGGCCCGCCCCGACCCTGCGCGCCCCGATGCCGCCCGTCTCGATCCGGCCCGCCCCGACCCTGCGCGCCCCGATGCCGCCCGTCTCGATCCGGCCCGCCCCGACCCTGCGCGCCCCGATGCCGCCAGCCTCGGTCCGGCCCGTCCCGATCCGACCCGCCCCGGTTTCGTACGGCCCGCTCCCATCGCCCCGATCGTCGACGTGTGCGGGGTCAGCAGGACGTACGACGCGGACCGGGCCGTCCTGAGCGATCTCACGCTTCAGATCGAGGCCGGTGACGCGGTCGCCGTCCTTGGCCGTTCGGGCAGTGGGAAGTCGACGCTGCTCAATCTGATCGCCGGTCTCGACCGGCCCACCTCCGGCACCGTGACGGTCGACGGCCGGCGTGTGGATGCCATGAGCGAGACCGCCTCGGCCCGTTTCCGGCGTTCGCACATCGGGATGGTGCACCAGTTCTTCCATCTCCTCGACGATCTGACGGTCCGTGACAACGTGTTGCTCCCCGCGCAGCTGGCCGGAGTGCCGCGTGCCGAGGCCGCCGCCCGCGCCGCGGAACTCCTCGACCACCTGGGTGTCGCCCGGCATGCCTCGGCCCACCCGGGCACCCTGTCCGGCGGTGAACGCCAGCGCGTCGCCGTCGCCCGGGCCCTGATGAACCGTCCGCTCCTGCTTCTTGCCGACGAGCCGACCGGAGCTCTGGACTCGGCCTCCGGCGCGGACGTACGCGGACTGCTGCGGGAACTCAACGCCGAGGGGCAGACGATCGTCCTGGTCACCCACGACCTGGCTCTCGCCGAGGCCTGCGCCACCCGCACCGTCGAGCTGACGGACGGGCGGATCACGCGGGACGAGCTGACGGACGGGCGGATCACCCGGGACGAGCGGGCGGTGTGCCGATGAGCGGGCGACAGGGCACCGCCCTGGGACGCGTGGTCCGCGCCGGTGTCGCGCGGCGACGGGTGCAGACCGCCGTGGTGGTCCTGACCACACTGCTGTCGGTCGCGGCCGCGGTACTCGCGCTCGGCCTCCTGGTCGTCTCGCAAAAGCCCTTCGACCGTGCCTTCGCCCGGCAGAACGGCGCCCACCTGACGGCACAGTTCGACGGCACGGCCGTCACGGCCGGGCAGGCGGCGGCGACGGCCCGCGTCACCGGTGTGGCCGAGACGGCCGGCCCTTTCGCCGTCGTTTCCGTACGCCTCTACGGTGACAGCGCGCCGCCCGGCTTCGAACCGCCGCCGCTGACCGTGGCCGGACGTTCCTCTCCTGACACCGTGGTGGACCGGGTGAGCCTGGTGGAGGGCCGCTGGGCGAGGGCACCGGGCGAGATCGTGCTGGAGAAGGGGTCCGAGCTCCCGTACATGCGCCCGGGCACCGTCCTGACGGCCCGCCAGGGCACGAACGGCGGCGGCTCCGGGCCGGGCGGCAGGCAATCCACCCCGGACGCGGCGCCGGGCCTCCGGCTCACCGTGGTCGGGATCGCGGAGTCCGTCGGGGAGAGCGCCGACGCGTGGGTGGTGCCCCGGGCCGTCGCGGCCCTCGCCGGCGGCCGCCCGGACCGGCCCGACCTGCAGATGCTGTACCGCCTCGACCGTTTCGCGACCGCCGCGGACATCGACGCCGCCCGGGCCGCCGTCGCCGCCGTCGTCGGCCCGCGGGCCACGGCCGGCACCCAGTCGTACCTCGACGTGCGGCAGACGGCGCAGGAGAACACCGCCGCCTTCATCCCGTTCGTCACCGCCTTCGCCGTCCTGGGCCTGACGCTGTCCGTCCTCGTCATCGCGATCGTGGTGAGTGGCGTGGTCGGTGCCGCGACCCGGCGGATCGGCGTCCTCAAGGCGGTCGGCTTCACCCCGTTCCAGGTCGGCCGGGCCTATGTCGCCCAGGCCCTGCTCCCGGCGGCCGCCGGCGCCGTGCTCGGCGTGGCCCTCGGAAACGCCGTCGCCGTCCCCGTCATGGCCCAGCTGGCGACAACCTACGGGACCGCCGAGATCCTCCTCCCCCTCTGGGTCGATCTGGTCGTGCCGACCGGTGTCCTGCTGGTCGTGGCCGGCGCCGCGTACGGACCCGCGCTGAGGGCGGCCCGCCTGCCGACCGCCGACGCCCTCACCTCCGGCGGGCCCGGGCGGGCAGGACGCGGCGGACTCGCGGGAGGAGCGGGCCGGCTGCTCGGGCGGCTGCCGTTGCCGCGCCCGGCGGCCCTCGGCCTGGCGGGCATGGTCACCCGCCCCGGCCGCTCGGCCACGACGGCCGCCGCCGTCGCCCTCGGCGCGCTCACCGTGACCTTCGCCGTGGGCCTGGGCGCGACCCTGGCCGCCATCACGACCGATGGCGACCCGGACTCCGCGGTCGACGTCGTCGGCCGCACGCTCCTGCCCCTGGACACGGGCCCCGCGGCGACGCCCGCCGCTCCCGCCGACCCGGCCCAGGTGACCGCCGTCCTCCACTCCCTCCCGCAGACCGACCACTTCTACCGCACGGCCCGCACCCAGGTGGGCGTCGCCGGACTCAAGGGCGGCGTGCCGTTCGTGGGCTACGAGGGCGATTCCACGAACGGCGGACACACCATGGTCACCGGCCGGTGGTTCACCGCCCCGGGCGAGGCCGTCGTCCCCTCCCGTTTCCTGCAGACCACCGGCCTGTCGGTCGGTGACACCCTCACCCTCCGGGAGCAGGACCGCACGGCGCGGCTGCGGATCGTCGGCGAGGTCTTCGACCTCGGCGGACAGGGCATGGCCATCCGCGCCCAGACGGCGTCCGTCTCGGCTCTCCAACTGCGCTACCTGCCCTCCGAGTTCCAGATCACCCTCGAACCGGGCACGGACGCCGAAGGCTACGCCGAACAGCTCGACACGCGGCTGCGGCCGATCGGAGCACAGGCCGAACCCGCCGAACCCGGCACGTCCAGCGTCATCCTGGCCATGCAGGCCCTCATCACCATGCTGACCCTCATGCTCGTCGCCGTCGCCGCCCTCGGTGTCCTCGACACGGTGGTCCTCGACACCCGTGAACGGGTGCGCGACCTGGGCATCCTCAAATCCCTCGGGATGACACCGGCCCAGACCGTCGCGCGCGTCCTCACCTCGGTCGCCGCCACCGGCCTGCTCGCGAGCGCCGTGGGCGTTCCGCTGGGCGTCGCCCTGCACCGCGCCGTGATGCCGGCGATGGGCCGCGCCGTCGGCACCCCCCTCCCTCCGGTCGACCTCGACGTCTACGGCGCTCCCCTCCTCGCGGGCCTCACCCTCGCCGGAGTGCTCATCGCGACGGCCGGCGCCCTGCTCCCGGCCGGCTGGGCGGCCCGCACGGACACGGCCCGGGCCCTGCGCACGGAGTGACCACCCCTGAATGGGCCCGCCACACAAGGCGGAGGAGAGGGCCCGGGGCGGACCCCCCAGGCCCCTCCCCGCCCGAGCGGCACGCCGGCGGCCTCACAGCCCGCCCCATGACGCCGTCCCCGGCGCAGGCCCGCCCGACCGGCACGCCGGAGGCCTACCGCCCGCGCCATGACGCGGCGCCCGCCCCGCCGGCGGCTCGGCCGCCGGCGTGGAGTTCCGCGATGCAGTTCCGCTCAGCCACCGCGGCCGTCAGACGCACGGCCTGTGGAGCACCGCCGTACGTAAACGGGTCACTGCTTGCCGTGCGTGGGGCGGGTCGGAGTCTGCTGTGTGTGTGGGGGGCGGGGCGGGGGAGGTGGCGGGCGGGCTGGGGGCCCTTGTCCGACCGCGAGCTCGGCGGGAAGTATGTCCGCGTGCATTCCCGAACGGATCTTCACGAGCTGCTTTCATGCGTCGGTCTCACGGTCGTGGGGGAGGTGCGCCCGGGCAGCTTGTTGCCGCCGGAGGCCGGCTGGCGTATCGCGTACGGGATCGCGGCGCCGGACGGAGCGGTCCGGAAAGCGCTCGACGTTTCGTGGTGGCGCCGCCTTGCAGGTGCCGGCGGTGAGTTCCTGGTAGCCGTCCTTGGTCATCGAATCGGCGGCAACGACTCCTGGTGGACCCGGGTCCGCCACACCGACGCCCCAGGTGGTGTGCCGGGGCTGAGCGGGGATCCCGGCTTCGTGGCGCTCTCCCTCGACGGGCAGGTGCTTGTGGCGATGGTGCCGGGTGCCGGCGGGCCTCGGGTGACGGCCCTGGACCGGCTGCCGGAGCGGTTGGAGGAGGCTGCCGCGGCCGTCGGGCGCGAGACGCAGGCCGAGCGCGCCGAGGTATGGGCTACGGTGCCCGGCCGGCCCGCGTGGCCTTGGCACTGGGCGGAGGGGATCGGTTCCAACCCAGCCGCCCCGGACGAGCTGCTGATCCGACTGCTGGACGTGGAGGAGGGCTTCCTGCACGGATGCGACCGCCCCGCCGTCCTCGACGCCGCCGTCTCACACCCCGACCCGCACGTACGCTCCAGGCCCGCCGACACCTTTCGACCCAAACTCGCGCCCGATCAATGGCTCCGCCTGATCCGCGCCGAACCGTCACCGAACCGGCGCGTCCTGTGGGCCGAGCACGCCCGCGTGTGGGGCACCCAACTCCCCGAGGATCTGTACGACGACCTCCTGGCCGGCCCGTCCCGCGCCTCGGCCGCCGAACTCCCAGGCCTCCCCGCCCACCACCTCCCAGGGCTCGCCACCGACGCCGACCCCCGGGTACGCGCGGCCGCCTGCACCCGCTGGCAGGACCTTGCCCCACCGCTGCGGGACCGCCTGCTGGCCGACACCCACGAGGGCGTACGTACCGCAGCGCTGCTCGCCCACCACACCGACACCCCCATGCCCCGCGAGGTCCTCTCCACGCTGCCCGAGCCTGGGCGCGCACTCGAACGATGCCGCCTCTCATCGGAGCTGGAGACGACACTCGTCCGAAACGGCGACGCCGAAACCCGCCGCGCGCTGGCCACCAACCCCCGGCTCAGCGCACACGGCATCACGGTCCTGGCGCAGGACCCGGACGACGACGTCCGCTCCGCGACAGCCCTACGGCCGGACCTCACCGAAGAACAGCGCGCCGCCGTGCGCTACGCATTCGACCCCACGTCGATGTCCCACACCCTGCCCTGGGTGGAGCGCCTGCACGGCGACCCAGACGCCATGCGCCGCCTCGCCGCCTCCTCCCATCCACTCATCCGACGCAGCGTCGCCCGCGCCGGACACCTCCCACCCGACGTCGTGGAGCGCCTGGCACAGGACGAGGACCGCACAGTCCACCTCTTCCTGGCCGAATCATGCGAGGACGCACCAGCCGACATGCTGCTGGACGTCTGGCGCTGGTGGGACGGCAGCTTCACCCACCCCGGCCGCCCCCGCAACCACCCCAACTTCCCCCGCACCGACCTGCTCCGCTACATCGACGACCCCGACGGGCGCATGCGCCGCCTGGCCCTGGACGATCCACAATCCACACCCGACCACGTCGCACGCCTCACCCGCGACCCGGAAGCCGAGGTACGCCACCGCGCCGCCGAAGACCCCCGACTCTCGCCGGCCGACGCGGTGCGGCTGCTGAACGACCCGGCCGCCCACGTCCGCGGAACCGCGATCCGCAATCCGCGGCTGCCGGCCCGCGTTCTGGCCGGGCTGCTGCACCATCCCGACACGGCACGCGCGGCGGTCGCCAATCCCGCGATCCCGATCCCCGTCCTGCACCGCATCCTGCACGTGGCCGAGGCCGCCGTGGCAGCCCGGCGCTGAACACCGCCACCTCACAAGCGCCGCACCTGCTCGCCGCGAACGTCCTCGGTCCGAGGACGGCCCGTCTCTTCGAGGCGTGACGGCGGGACGGGCGCACGGTGTGGTCACCGTGCGCCCGCGGCGTTCGCTGATCAGTCGATGGTGTCGACGATCTCGCCGAGGTCGACGAACTTGAAGCCGGTGGCCTCGCGGTCGCCGTCACCGGGGGTCTCCTGGCCGTCCTGGACGACGAGGAGGCCGTGGGGGTAGCGCGTGCCGAGCGGGGCGTTGAGGGCGGCGGCGCCGTCGCAGACCTCGGAGCCGTCGAGGGTGGTGGAGGCCGCGGCGATGCGGAAGGCGTGCTCGTACTCGTTGTCCTCGTCGCGCTCGCGGTCGTAGGCGACGAAGGTGTTGTCGCCCTGGCTGGAGGCGAGCAGGTAGCCGTCGCCGTCCGGCTCGTCGACCAGGGTCAGGCCCTCGACGTCGGCCGTCAGGTGCGTGCCGCCGAAGCCGGGGTCGGCGCCGGGCGTGCACTGCTCGGTCTGCTCGTCGTACGTGCCCGGGACGCCGTATTCGCGGACCTTGTCGATCAGGGTCGGCGTGCCGGTCAGGCCCGCGTCGATGCGCCAGATGCCGACGTCCTCCTGCCCCGCGTACAGGGTGCCGTCCGCGGGGTCGACCACCATGCCCTCGACCTGCGGAAGTTCACCCGGCTCGGCGCAGGGCGTCCAGGCGGCGCCGTTGGGCAGGCGGAAGGAGGAGGGCAGGTCGAGGGTGCGGACCTGGCGGTAGTCGACGGTGCCGGCCGCGGTGGGGAGCAGTTCCAGCAGGGCGATCCGGGTGCGGTTGCGCCGGCTGACCAGGGCGTAGGAGCGGCCGGTGGTGCGGTCGGTCCAGGTGGCCAGGCCGTACGCGGTCTTCTGCTCGTTGATCTCGGCCTGGTCGGCGGAGAACACGGGCCGCACTCCCGGGTCGGTGACGTCGGTGAGCGGGCCGCCGGGCTTGTTCCGGTCGATGCGGTAGATCCGCAGCCGGTCGTTGCCGCGGTCGCTGACCACCGCGACGTCCGCGCGCACGCCGCCCAGACGCAGGCCCTGCACCAGGTCGACGTTGTTGAAGCGGCCGGGCTTGTCGTCGGCGCCCGGCCCGGCCGGCGCGGGGATCGACTGCACCTGGCGCGCGTCCAGGTCGTAGACCCGCAGGCCACCCTGCTTGGCGGTCGCGATCACCAGGCTGCGGCCCGGGTCGGCGGCGTTGCGCCAGATCGCCGGGTCGTCCGCGTTGGCGTTGCCGCCGGCCTCGTCGTCGAACAGCGGCGCGGTCTCGGCCTTCGGCCGGACGCTGTCGATCCCGGAGGCCTGCGCCGGGAGGGTGAAGGAGGTCGCCAGTGCCGTGCAGAGAGCGAGCGCGGAGGCGCGGGATGCCAGACGTATCGTCATATTTCTTCCTTGTATGCGGGGTTTGCCCTGATGAGGAAGATGTTCACGGTTGTATCTGTCATGTCCACGATTAAAAGGTGGCCGGTGGTTGAACACACCGCGAAGCCCGCGGAGTGAGGACCGGGCCCCCTGCGCATGCGGTCGCTCCTGCGACCGGAGCACCCGAGCAGGGGCTCCGGCCGCAGGAGTGCCGGTGGTGAGCGGGACCGGTCAGCCGATGGCGATCTCGTCGACCAGGAAAATGGTCGACAGGTAGGTGTCTTCGGTGCCGGCGAACTCCAGCTTCACCGTCTGCCCCTGGTAGGCGGACAGGTCGACGGTCTTCTGGACGTATCCCGCGCTCGCGTTGGCGTTGGAGTAGGTGGCCAGCGTGGTGCCGTTGACGTTGACCTTGAGGGTGTCGTAGGCCGCGGAGCCGGACTCCTGGGTGGAGACCTTCAGCCAGAAGGTGAGCTTCGGGGTGCCGGTGGAGGGCACCGCGATGTTCGACTGGGACAGGGACTCGACGGCGTCAGCGCCGTAGCCCATCATCCAGGCGTACCAGGACCCGTCACGCGCGGCCTGCAGGGACGAGTTGGTGATGATGCTGTCGCTCTGGGTCCAGCCGCTGGTGCCCTGCTCGAAGCTGCCGTTGGCCAGTGCGTTCCCGCTGGGAGGCGTGGTCGGCGAGGGGGTGGGGGTGGACGGCGAGGGGGTGGGGGTGCCCGTGCCGGGGTCGGGCAGCGCTGTGCCGACGCTGACAGCTGCCCACGCCTTGGAGACGAGGTAGCGCTCCTGCGAGTTGGTGCCGTACAGGTCGGCGGCGGCCTGCAGGGTGGCGGTGCGGGCGCCGGCGTAGTTGGTGGTGGAGGTCATGTAGGTGGACAGTGCCCGGTACCAGACCGCGGCGGCCTTGTCCTTGCCGATGCCACTGAAGGTGTCGTTGTTGCAGGTGGTGCCGTTGTGCGAGCGTCCGCCGATGGTCTTCGCCCCGGTGCCCTCGGCCGCCAGGTAGAAGAAGTGGTTGCCGATGCCGGAGGAGAGGTGCACGTCCACCGAGCCGGCGCTGGAGTTCCAGCAGGACAGCGATCTGCCGTCGGCGGCGGGGTTGTCCATCCGGCGCAGGTAGCCGCCCGACATGTTGAGCTTCTCGCCGATGTAGTAGTCGCCCGGGTCGCCGGTGTTGTTGGCGGAGAACTCGACCATGGTGCCGAAGATGTCGCTGGTGGCCTCGTTGAGGCCGCCGGACTCGCCGGAGTAGTTGAGGTTGGCGGTGGCGGCGGTGACGCCGTGGCTCATCTCGTGGCCGGCCACGTCCACCGCGGTGACCGGGGTGTTGCTGTTCTGCGAGGAGCCGTCGCCGAAGTACATGCAGAAGCAGTTGTCGTCGTAGAAGGCGTTGAGCAGCCCGGTGTCGACGTGCACGTAGGCGGGGGCGCCGCGGCCGTCGTTGCGGATGCCGGAGCGGTTGAAGGAGTTCTTGTAGTAGTCCCAGGTCTTCGCCAGGCCGTAGGAGGCGTCCACCGCGGCGCTCTCGCGGCTGGAGCTGGTGCCGTTGCCCCAGGAGTTGGTGGTCTTGGAGAAGGCCCGGACGTTCTGCCTGGGGTTCGACTGCGGGCTGTTGTACGAGTCGTAGACGATCGTGCCGCCGTGCGCCGCGTCGGTCAGGGTGTAGCCGCTGCCGGTCTGGGTGGTCTCGATGGAGACCTGGCCGACGGTGACGCCGTTGCCGGTGCCCGTGATGCTCTGGTGCAGCTCGTACTGGTCCAGCGCCGCGCCGCTGGACGCGTCGACGATCACCGCCTCCCGCGAGGCCGGGCCGGCCTCACCCGCGCCGGTGACGGTCGAACGGTAGGCGAGAACGGGGATCTTGCCGACCGCGTACACCACCAGGGTGCTGTCCTTGCTTCTTGCCTTGGCGTGCTTCACGTGCTTGGCGTGCTTCACGGCCTTGGCCGAGGCGTCGGCCGCCGTCAGCTTCGGGGTGGTGCCGGCGACCCGGATCGCGCCCTGGTGCGCCAGGTCAGAGCCGGTGATCGTGCCGTTCTTGGCGAGGTGCACCACCAGGTCGCCGCCGATGACGGGCAGGCCTCTGTAGGTGCGGTCGTAGCGCACGTGCCGGGAGCCGTCGGCGTCGATCAGCACGTCCTTGGCCACCAGGCGCTCGTCGGGGCCCAGGCCGAGCGCGCGGGCGGTGGCGGCCGCGTTCCGGCCGGCCGTGCGTATGGCCTCGCCGCGCGCGTCGGCCGTCATCGCCTGGAACCCGGCGCCGGGTCGGGCGGCGGAGGTACGGGCGGCCGCGGTGGGCCGGGGGGCCGCGGTGGACTGGGTGGCCAGCACGGTCACGGAGCCCAGGGCGAGGGCTGCCGCGACACCGGCTGCCAGGGCGTTCTTGCGGTTCATCGCAATCCTTCCGCCGGGCCTTGTCGGGGAAACGCCGCGGAACGTCATCTGAGGTGCGGGGGGCGTTCAGCAGCGGTTGGCTCGGCTGTGGCCATGAGGTTAGGGACGCGGGAGGCAGCCGACATCGGGGCAATCCCTTGACCTGGACCGGGGAGGGCCGGCGGGCGCACCATGGCCCGATGCCAGACTCTGCGATGTGGATAGACGCGTCCCACGAGGCCGGTCCCGTGCTGCCGGTGGTCCCGGAGGACGTGCACGGCACCCGCCGGATCGTCTTGTTCGGGCCGCCCGGAAGCGGCAAGACCACCGCGGCCGGGGCCTTGGGGCGACGGCTGGGCCTGCCCGTCCTGCGGCTGGCCCCGCGTCCGCAGGACGCCCGGGTCCCCTGCGCCGGGCTCCTCGAACTCGCGCTGGCCCTCCAAGCACTGCCCGCCGCGCGGGAGCTGACGGCGGCACTCGACGACGCCGCCGGCCGGCCGAATTTTCCGGACGATGCCGGTCGGGCCCTGCGGCTGCGCCGGCAGACCGCCGCCCTGCTGCGGGACGCACCCCCCATGACGCTGGTGGTGGACAACGCCCAGTGGCTGGACACGGCCAGTGCGGCCGTCCTGGGTTGGTCGCTGCGCCTGACCCCGGACCTGCCCGTCATCGCGGCCGAGCGCACCTGGCGCCCGGGGGGCGCGGGCCACTGGTGCGGGGAGGACACGTGCGCGGTGCGCATCCCGCCCCTGACGGCCCCTCAGGTCGCGGCTCTGCTGTCCCCGTACCGGCTCGCCCCCCGCGAGGTGACGCGCATCCACACCCGCAGCGGCGGGAACCCGGCCCTGGCCCTGGCGCTGGCCGACGCCTCGCGCCTGCTCCCGGACCGGGAGGGTGGAAGCGAGTCGGCCCTGCCGCCGACGGCCCGCCGACTGGTGGGCGAGTGGCTGGACGAGGTACCGGCCCAGGTACAGGAACTGCTGACGTTCGCCGCACTGGACGACCGGCCCGACCTCGAACTGCTCGGCCGTCTCGCCGGCCCGGCAGTCGAGGCCCCCCTCGCCCAGGCCGAGGCAGCGGGGCTGCTCGACATCGGACGGGTGGACGGGAGCGTACGGTTCACCGCCTCCGCGATCGGCACCGAACTCGCGGCCCGACTGCCGGGCCACGCGCGCAGGCTCCTGCACGCACGCCTGGCCGAGGCCAGCCACGACAGCGTCCGCCGCGACCGGCACACCGTGCTGGCGTCCGATGCCGCCGACCCGCGGTCGGCCCGCCACGCCGCCCGCGCCGCCGTACGCGCCCGGCAGCGCGGCGACCACGCGCTCGCGGCAGAGCTCTCCCTCCTCGCCGCCCAGCGCACCCCGCACGACGACAGCGACCTGCTCACCGAACGGGCCCTGACCGCCGTACGCGACGCCGCCCACTACGGCGACCTTCCCCGCGGCCGGGCCGCCGCCCGCCTCGTCCTGGGCCACGACACCACCCCCGCCCAACGCGTCGACGCCCTCGTCGCCCTGATCGACGCGAGCGGCCAGCACCTGCAGAGCGCGGACGAACTCTTCGCCGACGCACTCCACGCGGCGGCCGGACGATCCGACCTCACCGCGCAGATCCTCATCCGCCGATCCGTCTGGGCCAACGTCAACGAGGGCGACCCCCACAGGGCGTGTGCCCTGGCCGGCCGGGCCGCCGCCCTCGCCGAGGCCGTAGGCGACACCGCCACCACCGTCATGGCCCTCACGATGCAGGCCCGCCTTCAACGCGTCCTCGGACACCCCGACGCCGAGACTACGCTCAGCCGCGCCCTGTCCCTGCCGCGCGCCGCCTCCATCCCGGTCAACGGCACACCTCGGCACCTCGCCGCCCGGCACGCTCTCTTCGACGACCGCCCCGAGGAGGCCCGCACCGCGCTGCTTCCCCTGCTCGTCGAAGCCGAGCGGACGGGAGACGCCGAGGCGACCGTGGACATCCTGCGCGGTCTCGCCGAGGCCGAACTCCGCGCCGGACGGTGCACCAGGGCGCTCGACCACGCCCACCGCGCCCAGGCGCTGACCGACGCGACCGCCCTGTCACCCGCACCGGCGTGCTACACCTCCGCCCTCGTCGAGGGCGCCGCCGGGCGCACCGACCTCGCCCTCGTCCACGCACGCCGCGGAGTCGACACCGCCCGGCAGGAGGACAACAAGATCTTCCTCTCCCGCAACCTCTTCGCCCTCGGTGGCCTCCTCCTGGCCACCGGCCGCCTCAAGGAAGCCCTGGAGGCCCTGGAAGAGGTCCGCGCACTGGAGGAGCTCCAGCAGGTCCGCGACCCGTCCGTCCTGCGCTGGCATCCCGAACTCGCCGAGACCCTCGTCGCCCTCGGCCACCTCGACCAGGCACAGAGCCTGTTGGACGACACCCGCCGCACCGCGACCGACCTCGGCAGGGACACGGTCCTCCCTTCGCTCGAACGCGCCCAGGCACTTCTGGACGCCGCCCGCGGCGACTACGGCACCGCGGCCCAGCGCCTCGACGACGCGGCCGACCGCCTCCGCCACCTTCCCCTCGAACGCGGCAGGACCCTGCTGGCGCTCAGCCACACCGAACGACGCGGACGCCGACGCGCCAGCGCCCGCACCGCCGCGCAGAGCGCCGCCGACCTCTTCACCGCCCACCAAGCACACCCCTGGGCCGAAACCGCCGCGCACACCCTCAGCCGACTGGAAGCCACCCCCACGGACAACAACGCCCATCCCAGCCTCACCTCCGCCGAACAGCGCTGCGCCGAACTCGCCGCCGCCGGAGCGAGCAACCGCGACATCGCCACCACCCTCACCGTCAGCGTCAAGACGGTCGAAGCGACCCTCACCCGCGTCTACCGGAAACTCGGCCTGCACTCACGCTTCCAGCTCGCGCACACCGTCACACCAGCACGTGAGTGACCAGCCCGTACGGCTCCAGGAGCCGCCGGGTTCAGTCGTGCACCGGGCGACGACGTCCGGCCTGCACCACGGATCGTCAGAACCCTTGCCCGCCACTGCATGACTGCACGTGTCGAGGGGCTCGGAAGCGGTGACGGCCCGCAGCGACAGTTCCGAGGTCTGCCGTGGACCCGTCGGCGGCACAGACCCCGGGCACCACATCAGGGCCGCTCGGTCGCCTGCCGGGCCGGGCCGCGCATTTCGAACCCGGTGCAGCCCCAACCGTAATTCGTCAATTGCCAAGCCGTCCTCACCCTGGAGCGGCAACGCTGAAGAAGCTCACTGATGGGTGTCACCGTGCTCGGCTATGACGGCCAGCTCGTAGAGATCGGAGCCGTCGCCGCCGTGCTTGATTGCTGACCCGACGGGCCGTCCCTGCCGGCGGGCGGTCCCTGCCGCGGGCCATCTCTGCCGAGGGATCAACCGTCCCGCCTGAATCTTGGCTCCGGGCACGACCGGGTACCAAACAAGAAGATCGAGAACGCGTTACAGGCGGTGGCTTCGTTCACTTCAAGCGACAGCGTTCGTCCGTGGGTTCTGACAGCGTTCAGTGGTCACCTGCACGCTGGCTGTTCACGGAATATGGTTCTGGCTCACTCTCCGTGGAGGGCTGACTGAGTGTGATGTCAGTGGCAGGGGAGAGGATGCCGGTATGACACTGCTGCCGATCACCGCGCCCGCGTCCCTGCTGGACGTGCACCATCTCGATCCCGAAGCCGGCGGGTGGGGATTCAGGGTCGATCACGCGGTGGCGACGGCGGCTGGCGACACCTACGTGCTGACCGGCCTGCGCCGCTACCGCAGGCATGCAGCCGGCTCGGCCGACCCCGCCGAGCAGAATTTCGGCTACCAGCTGATCACCCGCTACGGCTCCGACGGAAAGCCCACCGCCACCGCCGTGTTCGGACAGCCGGTTCCGGGCGGCGGCCCGTCGGCCATACCTGAGCGCGACGGGACGACCCTGGCCGTCCTCCCGGACGGCGCGATCGCCGTCAGCTCCAAGCCCGGCAGCACCCACCTCCTGTCCCCGGACCTGGACGAGGTCCTCGCCTCCTGGCCGATGTCCTGGGGCTGGGAGAACCGGCAGGATCCGTCGGAGGATCCGTTCGCCGCGTCGATCGCCGTCACCCCTGCCGGTCGGCTGCTGTGCATGACCTCCGAGTACGGGCTCAGCAACTGGGCCGGCGCCCACGCCAACATCGTCGCCGTCTCCGAACCGGGCATTACCCTCGGCCCGGGCCGCAAGCCCGTGCTGCGCGCCATCGCGACCCTGGACGCACGCACCGATCGCCAGAGCGACACCGACTCGTACGCACACGTGCGATACGGCGACGAGCCGGTGGGGCGCGGCAACCGCCCCTCGCCTTCGTTGACCGAGGCCCTGTCGGAACTCACCGGGACCAGCGGCAGCCTCTACGGCTACCGCGACTCCACGATGACCCGTCCGGCAGCGCTCGGCGACGACCTGTTCGTCGTCCCGGTGTTCGGGAAGATCTACCGTTCGACCAACCGGGGGCAGGAGTTCAGCTTCGCCCTCGTCGACGACCGCGGGGTGTTGCAGGGCCGGCTGGGAGGCTTGCACCTGCGCGAGGACAGCCCGTTCACCGGCTTCGACTTCACCGTCGTCGCCGACCCGTACCGTGCCCGTGCCTTCCATCTCAACCGCTACGGCCTGTACGCGTGGAGCGCCGACGGGGTGTTGCGCGCCCGGATGCCCACTGCGGAGAAGCCCTTCAAGCCCCTCGTCCACTTCGCCCTGCTGGAGTGCACACCCGCAGGGGAGCTGCTCCTCGCACACCGCAAGCAGCGCCTGCTGCTGCGGGTGCCGGTGCCGCAGGACCTGGACGACCTGGCGGCGGCGGTGGAGACCACGCTGAAGGGCTACGGGCGCGAGCGCACCGCGCTGAAGAAGCAGTACTCACCCGTGAACTGGCTTTGGTCGGACAGCGCGGCCACCGTGCACCATCTCTGACGACCCATCATTTCGATCGCGGTGTGCCGGGTGTGCGGTGTGTCTGTGAGTGCGGGCCGTGGAGGTCAAGTCCGTGCCGGCTTGCGACGCAGGCGGGGTATGCGGGGATCGATGGTGCGTCTTCTCTCCTGACCGGGTTCTGCGCCTGGTGGATCCGCCGCCGAGTGACCTGACAGACGCCAGTCCCGTTACGGGAGAGACCGCGAGGGACGGCCGGGTCCCGGCTGCCCTCGCGGCGTCGCCATTGCTCCTCTCGCCCCGACGACGTCCGTGAGGTGGTCATCGTCGGCTCCGCCCCCCGCCGGGCACACCGTTGGGTGGCGTTCCCAGGCCATGCGACGAGGACCCGCAGGCCGCGGCTGCTTCCTACGGGGTCGAGGGGCCGTCGGAAGAACCCGGGCAGTTGACGTTGAGGCTCTTGAAGTCGGTCCATTCGTAGGTGCCGGTGGCGTTGACGATGACGAGGCGTTCGAGGCCGATGCTGCCGTCGTGCTTGCAGAACTTCTTGCGCCCCTGGGCGTACGCCTTGTGCTTCAGGACGCGCTCCAGGTCGGCCCTGGTGTAGTAGTAGCCGCCGCCGACGTTCGGTTCGAGGTTGATCTGCACGACGCGTTCGAAGCCGGGCGGGGCCTGCTCGGGGCCGCGCTTGCCCTGGGGCTTGCCCAGCTTGTGCTCGCCGTTGAGCTGCTCGACGGCGTCCCCCATCCGTTCCCAGAGCTTTTTCCAGGACGTGATGGTCTTGACCTGGACGGCGCGCTTGAGTTCCTGTCCGTCGCGGGTGCTGGTGAAGATGTAGTCCGTCTTGTACGTTTTGCCGTCGCCGGCCTTGTAGCCGCCGTCGAACCAGACGTGGGCGTTGGGGTCGGTCTTCAGCAGGTGCGCGACCTGTTCCAGTACGCGGACGCCGCCGATGGCGTCGGTGCCGTCGAGGCTGTCGGCGAGGTCCCCGAAGTTCTGGAGGCGGCCGGAGGCGGCGATCGTCATGAGTGCGGAAATCTGGCCGCGCATGTTGGCGTCGCGCAGGGCGTTGACGGCTTTCTGGTTGGCGGCTGTGTCGTCCGCGGGCAGGTGTCTCGTCATCTGGTCGAGGATGTTCGCGACGGAGGGCATCAGCGGTGTGGCGACGAACACATCATCGGGTTCCAGCTGCCGTGCGTGCAGGCGCCGGCCCACGTCGGGGTCGGGCCCGTACAGGGCGGTGGAGTACACCCACGAGTAGTCGGTGTGCCGGATGGTACGCCCGGTGCCCTTGGCGATGTTGGGACGGGATCCGCTGACCTGCTTGGACTGTCCGGGTGCGATGGTGCCGAGCGGGTGGACTCGCTCGTTGGTGCCGGGGAAGGTCAGGTGCAGGACGGCTTCGCCGGGCTGGTCTCCGTTGTTCGTGACGGTGAAGGCGTACGAGCACGGGTCTTCCGAGCACAGGGAGGGGGTGTCGGAGGTGGTGTCGAACACCGGGCCCTGCGTTGCCTTGACCTTCGCGGCGGACGTCAGCGGCGGCTTGGCGTTGGCCTTGGCGTCGTCGGCGGACGCGCGAGCAGCAGCGGTCTCCTTGTCCGGGGCCGGGGTGGGTTTCGCCACCAGGTACGGGTTGTAGAACCGGTCGTCGCCGTCGTCGGACGGCACCCGGTACACCGCGGACACGGGCCTGCTGTCCATGGTGGTGCGCCAGGCGGCCGTCTTGACCGGGCTGGCATCGGCAGGGTTGATGCCGACGACGAACACCGTGTGCGGGGCTTCGTCGGCGATGACGACCGTACGCTCTTGTGCGACGTACGAGGTTGCCTTACGCCCGTACGCGGTTCCGGCGTCCTCCGCGACCACCGCGGGGTCGGCGGTGACCTCCCGCACAATCGAAGCCAACGCCTTCGGCGTCAGCGAGCCCGCATTCACACCGAAGGCATCGAGCATGTGATACCCGGAGCGTTTGACCGGCGCCACCCAATGCCCGCCACTGGACAGGTCGGTGCCGTAGTGCGGACTCTGCTGCGCCCAGAAGTCGTTGTCGCCCTTGATGTACAGCTGGTTGCCGGACCAGGCGATGGCAGCCTGCCCGGTCACGGGCATCCGCAGGGTTCCGCTGGCTATGCCGTCGGAGGTGACGGTCAGCTCGGCCAGGGTCTGCGGATCTCCGTCGCCGGGGGCGTAGGCGGCCGACAGGTGCACGCCCGGCATGGCTTCCAGCTCCCGGGCGGCCGCCGTGCCTCTGGCCGGCGCGACGGCCACCCGGGATTCACCGCCCCCACCGTCGGATCCCGCACCGGAACTGTCGGAGCCGTCCGGCCAGAGGATCGCACCGGCGGCCACGATGACGGCGGCGGCCAGCGCCAGGGCCGCTTGCAGGTGCCGCCCCTTGCCCGCAGGGCCGGCCGGTGGCACGGCCGGCGGATGAAGCGGCGGGGGCGGGAAGACGGCCGGGGGTGCGGCGGGCGGATGGAGCGGCGGGGGAGGGGGGACGATCGGGGGAGCGGGAGGCAGGGATGGCGGGCCGTCCGGGCGCGGTGGGTGGGGCGGTATGGCAGGTGGGGGCACGGTCGGCTGCTTCTGCGGCTCTGGTTCGTCGGCACCACTACCTGGCTGGTGCTCGTTCACGCTGCCCCCTTCGTCGTGTCCAGCGGTTGACTGCGCCCGACGACGGATTCTTCGGTGCCGGAGGCTGTGTTACGCATCTGGGGACACTAGGCGGACGCGCACGGGGCCCTTCAGCCGGTTACCGGCCATCGTGTGGCAAGTAACCAGCTACCGGGGCGCCGGTAAGAAGGTCCGCAGCCGCAAACCGAGGTGATCTTGTGTGTGGGGGGGGCACCCGTGTGGGCGGGTTCAGGGTTGTGCAGCTGAGCGGAGTGAAGCCAGGAGGGGACGATCCACGACCGTGGCTCGTGAATTTTCGGGGCCGGCGCTCCCCGGCGGGTAGGTCGGGGTTCGAGGCCGGGCCGCCGAGGGCGGCCGCTCATGCGGCTCCCACCTCGCCCAACAGCGGGAGCTGACGCCCGCCGACGCCCCATCTCCCGCTCGACGACCAGCGGGGTCCCGCATGTGTCCTTCCGGATGTGAGAGGCGGGCCGATCGGCCCGCGGTCGGCAACCGCCCACACCGTGGCGACCTCGACGGCTCACCACCCGAACGCCCCGAGGGACTGTTTCAGCTTGTTGATCGCTCGCTCGATGGTGTCGCGTTTCTTGGCCGAATGGCCGGCGGCCGCCCACGGCCGGGCGGGGGCGGCGGCGGTGCCGTTCGCGGGCACGTTTCGAAAGCCTTCGAAAGGCTGTCGGGCCGGCGGGCCGCCCCGCGAGACTCCTCGGTACCGGGGCAGGCCGCGACCGGTTCGCGGCCGGAAGGCATCGGGCCCTGGTGACCTACGCATGTCAGGAGCACATCAGTGATGAGGAGAGCGTTCTCCCGGCGGCCGGGCGGGATCGGCCGGCGCCGGCTGACGACCACGGCGCTGGCGGGGACGGCCCTCCTCCTCGCCGTCACCGGCTACGTAAGCGCCGGGGCACCGGCAGGCGAGGGCGGGGCCGCGGCACCAGCGGGGACCGTCGCCGTCACCACCACCGTGGGGCGGAGCCTGCTGCACGACGCCGAACAGGAGCTCCAGCGCCGGTGCATGACGGCGGCCGGGTTCCGGTACTGGGCCAAGCCCGAGAACCCACTGCCCGAGGCGCGCGACTTCCCGTACGTCGTCGACGACGCGCAGTGGGCCGGGCGGTACGGCTACGGCAGCGTCCTCAAACCGCGGGTCGAGGCGCTCCGCCGCCAGGACCCGAACCGGGTGTACCTCGGAGGCCTGCCCCCAGAACGCCGCCACGCCGCCGTGACCGCCCTCAACGGCACCACCGACGGGCAGGGGCTGCGCGCCGAACTGCCCGGCGGCGCGGTCGTGGGACACAACGGCAACGGCTGCCGGGTGACGGCCTGGCGCGCCCTGTACGGAGACGTCGCCGGCTGGTACGCGGCGAACACCCTCGTTGGCAACCTGGGCGGCATCAGGCGGCAGCGGGTCGCCGCCGAACCCGAGTTCGCCGCAGCCGTACGGGCCTGGTCGGCGTGCATGCGCGAGCACGGCTTGCCGTACCGGACCCCGCGCGAGGCCAGGGACGCCTTCCTCGGCGAAAAGAGCGCTCCCGACAGGGCCCGTGAGGTGCGCGTGGCCGTCCGGGAGGCGCAGTGCGCACACGACAGCGGCCTGGCGGCCGTCGCCCAGCGCCTCGACCACCACCACGACCGGGAACTCCGTCGTGAGCACCGCACTGCCGTGGAGCGGGTGGAGCGGCTCCGGGCCGCCGCCCTGCCGCGGGCGCGTGCCGTACTGGGCCGCTGACCGGCGGTCCGCCACACCATGACCCCCGCGCGCACCAGCGCGGGTCGCTCACCCCTGCACCGACAGCTGACATCACATGAGGAGAGTCCATGCCCAAGAACCGCATCACCCACCTCACGGCCACCGCGCTGGCCGCGGCCACGATCGGCCTGTTCCCGGCAGCGGCGCACGCCGCGACCGTGCCGACGGCCGGTACCGTGGCGGTGGCCGGCACCACCACCGCGGCGGCCGACGGCTACCTGTACGCGTGGGAGCACTCGTGGAAGGGCGGGCGACAGGCCAGCTGGTCCGACGACAGCGGCAACTGGGCCGACCGGAACATGCGCAACCAGGCGTCGTCGGTGCACAACAACGGCTTCGCCGGCGCCTACGAAGACGTGCGGCTCTTCTGGGACACCGACCAGGGCGGGGCCTGGTACTGCCTGGGCAACGGCAGCTACCTGATGGACATGCGCTACGACCGCTTCCCGTACAACGGAACCGGCGGCGGCGAGCCGCTGAACGACAACATCTCGTCGCACGACTGGGTCAACGCCTGCTGATCACCCCGACCGCACACAGGGCTCGACCGCTCACCGGCCCGGCCCCCTGCCCCCGCCGCCCGCGCGGCGGGGGTTTCGGTCGTTCTCCCCCACGATCCGGCCAACACCCTTCCGGGAAGAGGCCGCTCCTCTAGGCTCCCAGCCGACCGGGGACGACCGGTCACCCAGGGGACCCATCGGGGGATGGCCATGCCCAAGGAACCGACCGTGCCCATCGGCCCCGCGGAAGACCTGCGACTGTCGGTCAGCAGGCTCCCGGGCACCACGCTCTTCTCCGTCATCGCCGACACCTTCGGCCAGGCCTCCCACGGGATGCCGCCACAGTGGCGGCGCGTCATCCGCGACACGGCACCTCCCGCAGCCGCGGCGACCCTGCAAGCACTGCTCACCTCCAGCCATCCTTGGGCACCCGATTCGCTCGCCCTGACGTCGGGCGCCGACACCGGGGGCGGAACGGGCACCGCGACCTCGATCACCGACGAGCTGGACCGCATCGAGCCGGACACCCTGCTCGGTGAGGTGGAGCACCGGTTCGGCAGCGCCGTCCCCGCGCCATGGCAGCACGTGGCCGAAAGTCCGGGGCAGTTCCTCGACACCTACCGGACCCTCACACGCGCCGTCTGGGACGCCTTCGCCCCGCTGTGGCACCAGGCGGACGCACTGCTGGGCCGCGAAGTGGAACGCGTCGGGGTCGCCTCCGTCACCGGCGCGCTCGACACGGTCATCAACGACCTCGGCGCCCCCATCCGGTACGCCGACGGCCAGCTCCACCTGCCCCATGCGTGCTCACAGCACGCCACCGGACCGGGGCGGCGCCGGTTCGTCCTCGTCCCGCTGGTGTCCGGGTTCGGCGCCTGCACATACAGCGCGGAGGACCCAGACCTGATCTGGGTCGGCTACCCACTCCCGGGGCTGGGCCGGCTCGCCCACCGGTCCACCGAACCGCACCCGCCGCCCGCGCAGGACCGCCTCGACCTCGTACTGGGACCGGTCCGCGCCACCCTCCTGCGCCACGCGCGCCGGCGACCGTCCGTGTCGGAAGCCGCGAGTCTCGCCCACATCACCGTCAGCACCGCCACCTACCACTGCGACCGGCTCGCCAGCTCGGGCCTGCTGCGGCGCCTACGCCACGGCCGGGAGATCCGCCTGTGCCTCACGGACGACGGTGCGGCTCTGCTCGACCTGCTGGCATGAGCGTCATTGGCAGGTCGCCGGTTCGGGGAGCACCGAGTGGCAGGAACGGCCCGCGGCGTGGTGCCTGCCGAGCTCGCACATGCGGCCTGCGTGTCGTCCTGCTCGTGGTCCTCGCCGTGGCCCCCGCCGCCGGCCGCGACGATCCGCCCGTCCTCGTCGCGCCGCAGGTGGACCTTGCGTTTGCCGCTGGTGAGCTCGCGGGAGGCGAGCTGCACGACCAGGCGCTCGTCGCACGCGGAAGGGGGCCCTGGCCGACCTCGAGGACGAGCTGGGCATCAAGCACACCCGCGCCATCGCGCTCCTCGACCACCCCGACGCCGACGAGCGCGACACCCTGGAGCGCTACCCGGCGGAGTACATCGACATCAACGCCTCCCGCGAGGCCGTCGACTACCTGGAGCAGGTGCGCAACGACCCGCGCAACCAGGTCCTGTGTGAGGACTGCGGGTGGACGAACGGGATGGTCCGCGGACAACGGTGCGTTCGCGTGGGTCACGGTGTCGTCGTGGCCGTACGGGACGCGTGGTGGCGTGCGCCGGTGACGATGAGCGAGACGTTCTGCCCACCGAAGCCGAAGGAATTGCTGAGCACGGCCTCCTGGGGGACGTCTCGTCGCTCTGCGACGACATCGAGATCGATGTCGGGACCGACTCCGACCGCGGTGAGGTTACGGGTCGGCGGGATGACGCCGTGTTCCACACTGAGGACGGCGATGAGTGCTTCGATCGCGCCGGCGGCGCCAAAGAGATGACCGAGCGCGGCCTTGGGGGCTGTCACGGTGGCGCGGCCGAAGACCTCCCCGATCGCGTGCGCCTCGGCTACGTCGCCGACCGGGGTTCCGGTGGCATGGGCGTTGATGTGGCTGATCTGCTCGGGAGCCAAGCCGGCTTGTGCGAGAGCCTTCCGCATGGCCGAGATCTGACCGGAGCCGTCGGCAGCGGGCGCCGTGATGTGGTGAGCGTCGGCGGCGATGCCGGCGCCTGCGAGTACCGCGTGGACGCGCGCGCCTCGGGCGCTGGCATGCTCAGCGCGTTCGAGCACCACGACGGCAGCGCCTTCACTGAGGACGAATCCGCTGCGGTCCGCGGCGAACGGCCTGGACGCAGAAGCGGGTTCGTCGGTATGCCGCGACAGTGCTTGTGCCTGGGCGAAGCCGGCAACGGTGATCGGGGTGATCGCGGCCTCGGTCCCGCCCGCGATGACCACGTCCGCCTCGCCGGCGCGGATGAGCCTGGCCCCAAGGGCGATCGCCTCGGCACCGGAAGAGCACGCCGAGACGGGCGTGTAGACCCCGGCCCGTGCACCGAATTCGATACTGATCAGCGCCGCCGCCGCATTGGGCATGAGCATCGGGACCGTGCGGGGCGAGACGCGCCGGGTCCCGGCCGCCTCCAGTACGTCGTCTTCCTTCAACAGCGTCCGTATACCACCGATACCCGTGCCGATCGCCGAGGCGAGCCGGTCCGGGTCCACCTCCGGGGCGCCCGCGTCGGCCCAGGCTTCGGCCGCCGCGACGAGCGCCGCCTGCTGTGAGCGGTCGAGCCGCCTGGCCTGTACCGGCGGCAGCAACTCGGCGGGGTCGATCGCCATCGTCCCGGCGACTGTGTCGGGAAGGCCGGCGTCCTCGTGGCCGCGCAGGACGCCGCCGCGGATGCCGGACTCGCCGGCAAGCAGGGCGTCCCAGGTGGACGCCACGTCCGCCCCGAGTGGTGTGATCGCGCCGAGTCCGGTCACGACGACTTCGGTCTGGTGCATGCCCTTCAACCTTTCTTGTATGCGATACAAGCGAACGCCATTGTTGTATCACATACAATTTCGGTATGGAGAAGAAGCGAACCGAAGCTCGATCGACGTCGGCTCGGTCGCGTGACCGCGGTCGCGCGACGAGGCGCCGGCTGATCGAGGCGACTGCACGGCTCTGCAAGGAACGGCCCGGCGCTGAGCTGAGCGTCGCGGAGATCGCGAACGCGGCAGGCGCCTTCCCCAATCAGGTCACCTACTACTTCGGCTCCAAGGACTCGCTCCTCGTGCACGCCGCCTTCTTCGGCTTGCTGCACGACGCCCGACGGATCGAGCGCATCGGTCGCCAAGCCCCCGACGCGGCGACGTTCCGACGCAACATCGCCCGCGCCGTACTTGCCATGCCCTCGCTCCCGTCAGTCACGCGAGCACTCGCCGCAGGGATCTCCAAGCCCGACCTCGCCCCCGTGGTCGACCGGCACCTCCAGTTGCTGTTCCGGCAATCCGAGCGCTTCGTGAGCCAGCTCATCGACAGTCGCGGCTGGAGGACCCGTCGACCGCTCAACGTGGAAGCCAGGACGTTCTGGAGCACCGCGCTCGGTGCAGTGCTGCTCGTTCGCGCCGGGGCACATGGCACCGTCGCCGACCTCGACCTCGCCGGAGCATTGACCATCCACGACGAACCCGATCCCGGTTAGCCCAGTCGAACAGGCCGGCGACGACGTGTGGTTTCCGCGCGGCGGTGGCCTTGTCGCGGTCGGCGTGTTTGCCGTCGCCGACGAACTCCACTGCTGCGGCTGGTGACCTGAGTCAGAGGTTCGTCGGGAGATCGGCGTCATCCCCCGCCTGGCGGGGGATAGGCGTCTCCCGCCAGGCGGGGGATGACGCCCTCCTGGCCGGCCGAGCGGAGGTCCACGCCACGCTGATGGTCAACCCCGCCGCCGGCGACGGGAAGGTCATGCGACCTGACGAGGGCTGGCTGGGGGTACCACGAGATCGGTGTCGTCCAACCATCACCCGCCCCCTGCCTTGAGTGTATGGGCCGGTCAGTGCACGCCTGACAGCCAGCCACGACCTCCAGGACTTGGCCCGCACCGGGCTCGTCCGCCTGGTGGCCCGTGGAGGCGGGACTGAGGTGGAACTGACTGGCCAGACCTTGTGGCAGGCCGCCGAAAGCCTTGCCCCGGGCGCGGGAGGGCGGACCGCCGAGCTCGCTGTGCGGGCAGTCGTCGCCGGCTACGTCGCCGACTGGGGGCCGCCGAACGCGTCGAAACCCCGAGAAGCGATGGAAGGGGGACGAACTACGCCTGGCTATGGGACAGTTCGTGATGCCGCGTCACCGGTTGCCGGGAGAAGGGCACGATATGGCTGGGGAGTCGGCGGGCGACTGGCTGACGGCGCGCCAGGTGAGCACTTTGTGGCCGGGCGTCGGTGCTCGCTCGGTGTATGTCAATGCGCTGGCCCATGGAGTGCGGGTCCGTACGGACAGCTGGATGACCACCACCGGGTCCGCCAGTAAGACGTGGTATCACGCCGACGACGTGCGCCGAGTGGCCCCGCAGATAGCAGCCCAGCCACCGCTCAAGGGGCCGTCCCCGCTGCCGTGCTGTCTACTGCTGATCGTTCTGGCAGCGGTACCAGCCGTCTGGCTGGCGCTGGCCATACGAGACACGGTTTCTCCCTAGTGATTCGAGTCGGAGATTCGTCGGCAGTAGGCAGCGACTTTGTCGAGGATCTCGTCGGCGGTCTTCGTCCAGACGAACGGTCTGGGGGTGCCCGTTCCAGTCGACGAGCCAGGCCCGGATGTCGCGTTCGAGGGCCTGGACGGATCGGTGGACGCCCCGTTCGAGCTTCTTGTGGCTCAGCTCGGCGAGCCACCGCTCCACCAGGTTCAGCCAGGACGCGCTGGTCGGCGTGATTTCGCCGCAACTGTTGTCGCGTAGGTCGGTGGAGGGGGCGGCGGTTGCGGCTGGGATCGCGGCCACGAGCGCCGCAGCGGCAGCCCACGACGGCCGCGCGTGCGCGGTACGGGGAAGTGATCATGCGCGGTACAACGACGGCCCCCAGCGGAGTTGCCCCGGTCTCAACGGCCGTGCGCAGATGAAGAGGCCGCCGGCTCTGGCAGGCCGGACACAGCTGCTTTGGCGGATGGCGGCCGCCCGGGCGGCCGGGATCGCGGCGACGACTGTTGCGGCGGTCAGCGCGGCCGCCGCGTGCTGATCGGTCATGGCTCCCTGAGTCCTTCGGTTGCGGGTCGCCATCGGCGGGAGGGCCGGTGTCAGCGTCGTCCCTCCCGCCTCCGGCTTTTCTGTGTCAGCCGGGCCAGGATCCGGTCAGGGAGCGGGTGCGGTGGTGCCGGCGCGGTCGAGGGCCGCTTTGGCCGCGGCGAAGATCGCGCCTTGCGGGATGGCGGATGCCGCTGACGGCCCCGAGCGCCGGCCGACCGGCTTGTAGGCGATCCTCGATGCCTGCACCTGGATCACCCCTTGCGGCGGCGGCAGGCCAGCCACACCAGGACGACCGCTCCTGCCGCGGTCAGCAGCACGCCGCGGTTGTCCCGCGCCAGGCGCATCCCCTGGGACGTCGTGTGCCGCACGGGCTCAGGCGCCTTCTCCTGCCACAGCTGACCGGCCTGCCCCGCCTTCGCCCTGGCCTGCTCGGCGGCCTGGGCGGCCTTGCTCTTGACCGGATCGGGCAGCCGGTCCTGCGCCTGGTGGGCCAGGTCGGTGGCCTTCGCCTTCAGCTCCTCGGCCTTGGCCGCGGCCTGGTTCTTGACCTCGGCGGCCTTCTCCTGGGCGCGGGCCTTGACGTCGGTCTTGGCCGCCAGCGCCTCGACCGTCTGCCCGAGCTCCTCGCGGGTGTGGTCAATTTGCTCACGCAGCTCGTCGGTGCCGGGGGCGGTGGGCTTGTCGTGGGGTCGCTCGGTCATCGCTGGGCACTCTCCTTGATCTCGGCCACATCGGCCTTCACGCTCTGAGCCGTCTGCTCGGGCGTGGGCGGCGCGGCCTGGTCGACCTGCTTCTTCCCGCTGAGGGCCATCACCGCGGCGACCACACCCAGCACCGCGGTGACGATCAGCGCAGCAGCCCACACCGGCAACACCACCGCGAGGGCGGCAATCGCGGTGGCCACCAGCGTCTGCAGCATCAGGAAGCCGACCACACCGGCGCCGCCGAACAGGCCGCCGCCCTTGCCGTAGCGCTTGCCTTTCTCCTTCATCTCCGCCTGCGCGAGACGCAGCTCGCCGCGCACCAGCTCCGTCAGTTGCTGCGAGGCCCGCTGCACCAGTTCGCTCACCGGCTCGTCGGCGCGCTGCCGGGTGCGGCCGCGGTCAGGGGGTGGCTGCATGGTCGGCACGACGATCACCTCCGTAGTGGTCCTGATCCGTGAACGGCAGCCCAGCAGTGGACCACCGCATGGCGCGCGTGTACCCCAATCAGATCGGGGCGCACCTGGCGCGCGGTAGTCGAGCGAGGGGCTGCGAGTGGCGCAGGATCAGATGCGGTGCGCGGTGGGTGAGCCAGGCGCTGGCCAGGCCGATGGCGGCCCCGGCGGCGACGTCGGTGGGGTAGTGCGCGCCGCTCTGCACGCGTTCGACGGCCACCATGGCGGTCGGCACCGTGCACAGCGCGCCGGCCAGCGGCCACGCCGGGGCGACGGCGGCGGTGAAGGCGACCGCGGCGGCGGTGTGCCCGGAGGGGAAGGAGGAGGAGTCGGGACGGTCCTCGACCTGGTCACGAGGAAACCACTCCTTCGGCGGCCGGGGCCGCTCGGCCAGCTGCTTGCACAGTCCGTTGGAGATCAGCTGGGCCATGGTCAGGGCGGCCAGACCGCACACCGCCGCCTTGCGGCCCCGCCACCCGCCCCGCCAGGACATCGCGGCGGCGGCGGCGCACCACAGCTTCGTGCCCTCCGCCGTTTCCTCGACCGCAGAGAGCACCTTGCCGACGCCCGGCGGGACGCGGGATGCCGCCTGTTCGCTCAGCGCCCGATCAGCGTCGCGCAGCCCTGCCAGCAGCCTCATGAGAGGCGGATATCCGCCTCGCACCCGCCCTACACCCCGTGCTCGGTGCACGCCGGTCACGTCTCGTCCAGGCGGCGCCGGTCCTCCTCGTCCCAGGTCCGGGTGTCGCGCGGCTGGGTGTACGGCTCGGCATCCGGCGGCAGGCCCCCGGCGATGGCCCGCTGGCGCACCGTCTCCGCGTCGAACTCCAGGCCCAGCAAGATCGCCAGGTTGGAGATCCACAGCCAGATGAGGAAGACGATGACACCGGCCATGGTGCCGTACGTCTTGTTGTAGGAGGCGAAGTTCGCCACGTAGAAGGCGAAGCCAGCCGAGGCGATCATCCAGATCACCAGGGCGAGGAAGCTGCCCGGCGTGATCCACCGAAACCCCTTCACCTTCGCGTTCGGGCTCGCCCAGTACAGGATCGCGATCATGACGGTGACCAGGACCACCAGCACCGGCCACTTCGCGATCGACCACACCGTCACCGCGGTGTCGCCGACTCCCAGTGCCGTCCCGGCCCGGCGGGCCAGGTCCCCGGTGAACACCACGATCAGCGCGCTGGCCACGGCCAGCACCATCAGCACGACGGTCAGCCCCAGCCGTACGGGAACGATCTTCCACACCGGTCGGCCCTCGGGCATGTCATAGACGACGTTCGCCGCGCGGATGAACGCGGCCACGTAGCCGGAGGCCGACCACACCGCCAGCACGATGCCGACGACCGCCATGATCGAGCCGATGCCGGCGTTGCCCTGCAGCTGCTCCACGGCCCTGGTAATGATGTCCCGGGCCGACCCGGGCGCCAGTTTCTGCAGGTTGGCCAGCACCGCGTCCGTCGCCGACTTGCCGGTGATGCCCAGAATCGACACCAGCACCAGCAGTGCCGGGAACAGCGACAGCACCCCGTAGTACGTCAGCGCCGCCGCGCGGTCGGTCAGCTCGTCGTCCTTGAACTCCCGCAGGGCGCCCTTGAACACGCCACCCCAGGCACGCCTGGGCAGCTTCCCCGGCGTGTCCGGGGCCGGCCGCTCCACCTCGGGCCCGGGCCCGACCTCGTCAGATGCCGGCCCTTGGTGCGCCTGCGCCTGGTCACCCCGATGCGCCTTACGTCCGGAAAGATGCAGTTTCGCCATACCTGGCGGATAACCCTCCACGCCCGCCTTACGCCACCAGAGCCGTCCCGCTTGCATCGGCAGGCGCAGCAGGACGTGATCAGGCCGCGTCGTGGTACCGCAGTGACCGGTCCGCGCTCCGTGGCTGGCGCGTTCGGCTCAGCACGTGGCACGGCATTTCCGACGGTGTGGCCGATGATCGATCGCTTATGCCGGCGGCCTTGAGGAGCGGCGCGGCAACGGGGTGGGGACTACATGCCGGCGGACGCGGAGCGGGCTTCGGTCGTGGGCGGGGAGGCGGTCGTGGACGAGGCCGCGGGACATCGTCGAGGGCGGAGTTGGGCGGCTGCCCGTGGTGGCCCTGGTCGTCGTGCGGGGAGGCTGCGGCGCCATCCTGGGCGGCATCCTCTCCGACGAAGGCCTGCTGCCCGGCGATTCGACGGAGCTGGCCTGGCAGACGCCGCCCGACCCCGGCGCTCCAGCCCATGGCAACGGCCACTGGTTCGTGGGAAGCACCGTCATCCGCAGCCGGTTCGACGCAGTCACGGCCTTCGACGTCGGATCGAGTCAGCGCCGCTGGGAGTACGCCGTGCCGGCCGCGACGAGATCTGCGCCGTGAGCAAGCAGGCCGACGACTCCGTGGCACCGCTCGCCCACGGCGAGGCACGGCGGGACAGAGGATGCGACACCGTCACTGCCCTCGACCTGACTAGCGGCCGGGAACTGTGGCATGCCCGCCGCGCCAGCGAGACCGGTGAGCCTGCCGCCAAGCCCGATCTCCTCGCCACCGGCGGGGGCCTTGCGGTCGTCCGTGACAGCGACATCCTGCGAGGCGATCATGCCGTGCGTACCTTCGATCTGCGCACCGGCGCTCCACGCTGGAAGGCCGCGGTCGCTCAAGGCTGTGTCCCGCACCGGGTTGCCGCCGCTGCGCGACAGGTCGTTGCCGTCCTTGTGTGCGACCAGGCCGAGTTGCGGCTTGCCGCCTTCGACTCAGCCGATGGCAAGGAGCGGTGGGCCGTCCCTCTCGACCGGCGTTCGATCGATGTGGGCGCCATGTGATGTTCACGTCCGCCCACCCGCTCGTCGTACGGGTCGTCGAGCCCGAGGCGAGCGGGCTGCGGGCCTACCTCGCCTTCAGCCCGGACGGCCGCCCCCAGGGGCGTGTCGATTTCGACAGCGATGCGGGGAAGATCGACAGTGCGACCAGTCGTCTCCTTCGACCTGTCGGATGGCCGCGAGCTGTGGCGCACGCTCCTGCACAATCAGGACGAGGCACTCGCCCTGAGCGCCGTAGGCCTCGACGCCGCCACCGGCGACGAGGAAGACCGACGCAGCTACGCGGAGGATGTCAACCGTCGAAGCCCGTCACCGACCTCTTCGTCCACGACAAGCTGGTCATCGCCGTGCAGTGGGGCGGGGGAGTCCGCCCCTTTGCGGCCTACCGCCCCTGGTGACGCAAAGCCGCGTGCATGCGGAGGACTGCCGGATGACGCATCCTCGAATGACGACCGGCTCGCACACACCACTGTGCGAGCCGGCCTGCTCGCCGGCCTGCTCCCTGTCGGGCCCCAGCCGCGGGCCCGTGGAGTGCCCCAACCACTCGGCGCTTCTGCCCGCGCGCCTGGCTTTCATTCACCCGTTTCGGCCTGGGAAGGCATGGTTTGAGGTGTAGCCCCGTGGGGCGGGCGGAAGCGTTGCCGCCTGCGGAGCCCCCCGAGTCGTGGACGGCGACGACGGGCTCCCGCCGCCTGCGGTTCCTCCCCCTTCCCGCAGGCGGCGCCCCCATGGCGGCGGTGCTCAGGCGGACGTGGTGGGGCGGGCGCCGGCGGGCAGTCCTCCCACGAGCCAAGTTTCCTGATCATGCAGGGGGGCGCCCCGCCCGAGTGGCCGAGGCCCGCCCCGGGCGCGGCGGCCTGGGGTGAGGGCGGACGCCCGGTGCCGGACAGGGGGCACGCGAGGGTTGCCGGATGACGAGCCGCAACACCAAGCCGGTCACCGCTACGGAGGCCCACCGTGCCATCACCGACCAGGGTGGCTGGGTCCGACACCTCCGCTCTGTGCTCGGCTGCAGCGCGACGACGGTTGGCAACGCCTCCGCCGGCCTCAGAGGCGCGGCCGTCCTCCTTCGGGGTCATCGAGCGGACCTCGTCGAGGACGAGGTTCTGCCGGGCGGTCGACTGGGGTGACTCGCCCGACGCCCCGTCCGTACGGAGGATCGGACCCCCTCTGCCATCAAACCCTGGCAGCGATCGCCACCCCGCACCTTCGCTGAGTGGCCTCCGCCCGGTGGCGTTCACTTCCGCGGGGCGGGTGCGGGAGCTGCTCCACGTGGATCAGCTCCCAGCCATGAGGAAGCTGACTGCAGTGAGTAGCGGCGGGGGAGTGGGGTCCCTGCCTCGCCGACGTGGCAGGGACCCCCGGCGTCCCGAGCCGTGGGGTCACGGGGCCGACTTGTGTGTACGGCACCGTAGTGGGCCGGGAGGCTGCGCGGGGCCGAACGCGGCGAACGGTGGCACGGATACGTTCAGGGGTGGGAGGCCTCGCCGGCTTGGTCGGGGACCGTCACGGCGATGCCGCCGTCCCTGGGCGCGAGAGTGAGCAGGCATGGCGCCGGCGCGCTGCCGGCGTTGATGACCAGCTCGCTTAGAGTTCGACGGAAGATTCTTCGCCCTGTGGCCACCCGCGAATCTCGGCCCGGAGCAAGGCTCGCCCGATGACACGGGGGCAGGGGATGCACGACGATCATCGTGCCATCACGGTCTTCACCACGGTCATCGCCGGCCCGGAGGGGAGAGCCGTGTGTCCTGCGGGTGGTCGCCAGCCGGGGCCGCGCGGCATGAGCTGCTACGACGCGTCCTGACTGTCATGCTGAGAGGTTGGAGAGCTCTGGGTTGCCTGGCTCTGTGCGGTTTCGTCTGATGGCCTTTGCGCCGGTCGGCGTATTCCCGACGAAACACGTAAACCTACCTCAATCACTCATGCTCCGCGTGAACCAGATGCTCTACCAGCCTAGGACGAAAACGGGCTCACTGGGTGCGAAGTCGAGCAGCGTTTACTCAGTCGCGAGGCTTGTCGTCGCGGACAATGATGCACAAGTGACTACAGAAGGAGAATTCCTTGTTAAGTGGGGTTCGAAGAGTTGCGGCCATACTGGTCGGTGTAGTGGTAGCCGGCGTCGCTTTGTCAGGGGTTGCTCATGCAAGTACCACGCAAAAATGCTCAGGATGGTACGCCCAAGGCGCTGTCTGGTTTAAAACCTGTGTTCTGTCGAGCGGGCAGTACGACCGCACAATGACACAGGTTTACAACAGTGGCGGTTCAGGGTGGACGGCTCACCTCACTTCCGGACTCATGGGTACCGGGAACTGGAATCAATACTGGGTGGGCGCTTACCCGAAGGGGCCATTGGCTTCCGGTGACCTTTGGGTGGGGCCCGGGAAATACGGAACGATTTATTCGAACTGGACCTACGATAATTCAGCCGACTACGAGTACTCCGCGGCAACTGTCTTCGTAAACGGCGGCGGGCAGTATGTTTCTGCTAGCTGGGGCTCTGGGCCAGTTTGATCCGGAACTGTTGCGCTTCCTCAGCGTGATTCCCCTCCATTAGCGGTTGAAGAAGCGCGGCTCGGGCGATGCCGTTCCCTGTTTGCGCCGGTGGCCGGCTGACCATGGGCCAGTCCCCGCTCAGCAGCATGGTGCGCGGATTGTGGATGCTGGACCGGGCCCGGACAGACGGTGTCGGTAAGAGTCGGCAACCGCCTTGTGCAATGCGGGAGCACGTAGGGCGAGCGACAGTGATGCCAGGTGTGGAACCGCGCGCAGCGCCGAAGCCCCTACAGCGGGATCCGTCCGGTACGGACGGGACGTAGTCCCACCGAAGGTCCCTTGTGCGCGCTCGAGTATCAGTTATCCGTCCACCTGCCGGCTCTCCATTTCAGGGGAAAGCCGGTCACACCTCTCGGCTCTGTTTCCACGAGCTTACCTAATGATCACGTGACTGAACCCTGGCGCGGCAGTCCTGCGGCCTCATGATATCTGTAGGCTTGAGCTGCGAGAACACCCATTTCCTCACTGAGCCCTTTTCATCCGGCCTCTGTTGGGGTGAAAAGGGATCAGTTAGACGGAGGGCGTGTTGGCGACATGGCGAGGCGCCCCGAAGGCTTGCCCCGTAAATGATCTTCGGGTGGCCTCAGGCACGGTTGCCCGCTGTGAGTCCCGTTGATCTATTCGGCGAGGGCGAGGTTGCGGATTTTCCGGGTGCTCGTCGGCTCACACCCCGGTAGTTCGGTCAACAGGTCCTCCATGCCGTCCTGGTAGTGCTGGTAGAGCTGCCCGGCCCGGCCGTGGAAGATCTTCTGGGCGAGCGTGTGGCGGCCCTCCTGGAGCACCTTGATCTGGCGCCGGTAGCCGGGCTCGTCGGCCAGGCGCAGGATGTGCAGCGTCTTGGCGATCCGCCCGTAGTGCTCGATCGCGTCCCCCAGCGGCGTCGGGCGGCCCTCGCACGACAGCATCCGGATCACGTCGTAGGCGCGGACGGCTCCGGTGTGGATCGAGCCGATGATCCGCAGGATGTCCTCCCAGTGCCGCGCGGTCGAAGCGCCACATCTTCTGGTCCGGCGGGTCCGCCAGCGGCGGCGCGTACGCGAACCCGGCGAGCGTGAGCAGGCCTAAAGAGGTCCTAACAAAGGCGTTGGACGTGTCGGTGGGTGATCAGGCAGGTGGCGAGGCCGAGGAAGGCTTCGTGGATGTCGTCGCGTCGTTCCCAG